>JARGFK010000050.1 GCA_029211065.1 Desulfobacterales bacterium | reverse complement strand
TCGGTCAGTTGAAAGATCTCGCCGCCGCCCATGGCGATCATTTCCTCTGCGGCCGTGTAGCGGCCGTTGTTGCGCATGATGCCGCCCACAAGGCCGGTCCCCAGCAGCATGTCGGTCCGTTCGATCAAAACAACCCGGGCCCCTTGCTTTTGGGCTGAAAGGGCTGCCGCACAGCCGGCCCACCCCCCGCCCACGATGATGACTTTCATTGAATTCATTCTCCTTGTTTAAAAAAGACCTGTCATATCGATTTGCCGAATTTTATAGCGGCCTGGTTCCAGGAATGCACCGGCGGCAGTTCTTTTACTTCTGATTCCGTTACAACGTCAAGAAAAACAGGCCCGTCGCTGCTAAACGCGGCGTCGAGTTTATCGTCCAGTTCTGCAGGGGTGTTTACATGAAAGGCTTTCATGCCGAATCCTTCCGCCACCCGGCTCGGTTGTCCGGCCGTAAAGTCAACGGAAAAAAACTTGCTGTCGGCGTGAAGGGCCTGCAGCGCCTTTATCCAGCCAAAAGAGCCATTATTAAAATGAATCAGTACCGCCGGCGTTTTCAGCCGCACCAGTGTTTCCAGCTCGCCCGCAGACATTCCCAGGCTCCCGTCGCCGAACAGCCCCACCAGGCTTGCTTCCGGCCGGGCCATATGCGCTCCCACCATGGCCGGAATGGCATAGCCAAGACCACCATAGGCCCGGGGAATAATAAACCGGGAGCCATTTCCGCCCAATTTCAAAAAGCGGGTAATATAAGGGGTCGGCGTGCCTGCGTCGGCGATGACAATGGCGGGCGACGGCAGCCTTTTGTTCAGAGCGGCAATAACCCTGTGCGGTTTGATGGGTAAAGCCTCGGAGTGGAATAATTGTTCAGACTCTTTCCAGAATTGGGCCCGTGAACGGTTAAGATCATTTACCCAAGAGGTAGGTTTTCGGATTCCTACGTGGGCCTGAAGCAGCGTCAACAGGTCTTCCAAAACCAGACGTGCATCCCCGGCCACACTCAAGGTGTTCTTGAAATTATTGGATAATAATTCCGGATCCAGATCGATCTGCAATATTTTTCGATCAGCTTTATATGAGGGCAGTGTCCATTTGATGGTTGATACCGACCCCATTTTACAACCGATATAGAGCAGCACATCGCCTTCTTCCACCGCCCGGTTGGCATGGGGATGGAATCCATTATCGCCGATAACCCCTAACGCCAGGGGATGATCGTCGGGCATAATTCCCTGCCCGGATATCGTTGTTACCACCGGGGCTTGAAGCCATTCCGAAAGGCTGATAATCTCTTTGCCGGCCTGGGAATGATTTGCGCCGCCGCCGACAACTATAACCGGGCGTAAGGCACCTTGCAGGTGCAGGGTTAATTCTTCCAAAACCTTCCGACTCCCGCGGCTGCGGTATGCCGGATAACCGCGGCATTCTTTTTCACTATATATGGTTTCGGCCTTACCGGAAAATACTCCGTTAAGCACCTCCTGCGGGAAGGCAAGATGCACTGCGCCCGGACGCCCGGTGGTGGCGATTCTAAAAGCGCGCCGAAGCGTTTCCGGAATTTTTTCCGATTGTTTAACGATACTGGACCATTTGGTGATAGACTCGAAAAGGCTTTGGGTATCCAGTTCCGTGATCGTTTTTTTCCCTTCGCCGGACAGTGGGATGTCAGAGGTAATCAGAATAACGGGTATTGAACTCGCATTTGCCTCGGCCACACCCGGCACGGAATAGAGGGCGCCGGCGCCGCTGGGGCATTCACAAATACCGGGTTTATGCGAAAGGCGTGCGTAAACATCCGCCATAAAAGAAGCTGAACGCTCATCCCTGGCCATGACATGGCGGATTGCGGAGCCGGCATTGTATAGCGCTTCGTAAAGTTTGATGCTGGTATCTCCGGGAACCCCGAAGATCACATCAACCTGATATTCCTTAAATAGCTGTATAATAACCTCTGCGCCGTTCATTATTATTCCCTTATCTTCCATTGCAAATAAATTTTTTATATACATCATCCGAAATCACAAATATACAGGAATCTTTTACGATGCCTGCATTCGATCATGGTCAACAGCATGCAACCTTTTATACACAACTATTGACAATAGCTCCGTTCTAATCGTAGAAAGTCAAAAAAACATTGGCAAAAAGTTTATGCGCAATGTTCAACAGGCAATTATGTCAGTTCCGGTTTATTGCCGCCAATTAGAATTAGGCGTCGTCACTGACGCCATGCGCGGAAATTAATTCGCTGGGGCAAACCGGATACTAGATTCGGCAATATTCTGTTTATATTAGAAAGGAACGCTTTATGGCAAAGGATTTGCGAACTTTCATTCATGAGCTGCAGGCGGCAATGCCGGAAGAGTGTGTCGTTATAAAAAAGGAGGTTAATCCAAAATTTGAAATAACGGCGATTCAACAAAAACTTGAAAATGAAGGCCGGTTTCCCCTTCTCGTTTTTGAAAATGTTAAAAACGTTAAGGGGAAGAAGAGTGGATTTAAGGTGGCAACAAATATTTTTGCCATGCGCCAGTTTTGTGCTGTTGCGCTGGGACTGGACAAGGACCAGTGGCGCATGGAGACCAGCTTTAAGTTTGCAGAAAGGTCCTTAAAGCCGATTAAACCGGTCATGGTCGGCCGGGCCGATGCCCCCGTAAAAGAGGTGATTATCACTGGAGATGCCGTCGATTTAAGGGACCTGCCGGTGGTAACGCACCATGAGATGGACGGCTACCCCTATTTGCCCGATGCCGTGGTGGCGGCGGACCCGGATACCGGGAAAAACTATAACTCATCGCATCATCGCATGATCGTTGCCGGCAAGACCGAATCGCGGATATGGATGTCGCCGCGACATTTATGGAACTACTACATGCGGGCCCAGGAAAAAGGCGAGGCTTTGCCGATCGCCCATGTCCTGGGACACCATCCCGGGTTTTATCTGGGTTCGGAAGCCATCAGTTCCATGGAGATTGACGAGTATGAGACCATCGGCGGCATCATCGGAGAACCCTTAAGACTGGTCCCTTCCGAAACATACGGCGAACGGTTACTGGTGCCGGCCGATGCCGAAGTGATCGTTGAAGGGGAGATTTTACCCAACCAGCGGGACGCCGAAGGTCCCTTTGGGGAGTTTACAGGCTATTACGGACCACAGCGCTGGTCGCCGTCGGTAAAGATAACCGCCATTACCCACCGAAAAAATCCCATTTATCTGAACATTCTGGTTGGGCACGCCGATACGGCCATTTTGGGAGGTATTCCCAAGGAGGCCGGCATTTATGAAGAAATCAAGCGGGCCGTGCCCGGTGTCAAAGGGGTTCATTTCCCCATTTCCGGATGCTGTCGATTTCACGCCTATATTTCCCTTCAGCAGAGAGTTGATGGTGAAGGGATCGTTGCCGGCATGGCGGCCTTTCCGCATCATGATGAACTGAAACATGTTATCGTGGTAGACGACGATGTCGACCCGTTTAATGAGCGTGAAGTGATGTGGGCGATGGCAACCCGCGTTCAGCCGGACCTGGATATCAACATTATCAAAAATGCCCGGGGAGGGACACTGGATCCTTCCGCGGTTAAGCATGCCGTGGGCGGCAAGATGATTGTCGATGCCACCCGACCGGTGACCCGCCCGTTTTCGGAACGAATCAATATTCCGGCAGAGATTATGAAGCGCATCGATCTTAAAGACTATCTACCATAGGAGTGAAGAAATTATGGCCAAAATATTTTGGATTGCATGCCCCGAATGCGGGCGGAAGTTTTATGCGTCAAAAGATGATTTTAGATTAAAAGAACGGAAATTGTTATGCCCCTTTTGCGGGGCCAGGTTTCTGGACAAGGAAGCAAAAGAAGTCATAGACAGCGAGTAAGCAAGGGACGCAGCATCAAGGCGGCTCTAAGGATTCATATTTTATTTTAACTACTTAGCAGATCCGGAGGGATTTATGACGGAAGACAAAAATGATATCAATCCGCGGGAAACCGGCAAGATTCATCGCCATGAAGAAGTTGTCCGGCCGATACTGGTCAAGAATATTGTTCAGAAAAGCCCCTTAAAGGACATGTACGACTGCAAGGAGCGCAAGCACCGCAGCCGGGATATCGATCTGCCCATGCGCACCATTAATATTCATCTGTCGGAACTGGTCCCCGGAAAAAGCTCCCGGATGCATAAGCACCACAACGAAGCGCTGGTATTTATTCTGGAGGGGAAAGGCTATTCCATTGTTCAGGGCGAGCGTTATGACTGGGAGCAGGGTGACGCCCTTTACATGCCGACCATGAACTGGCATTCCCACGTGAATGAAGGACCGGACCGGGTCATTTATCTGGGGATTACCAATAAGCGGCTGCTGAACTTTCTGGGCTTGGACCGCTGGATTGAGGTGGGTAAAAACGTCACCCAGGAAGAATATGAAAAAGAGCTCAAAACCATTGAGCCGTCCCCGTACTCCTGGGTTTCAATTACGCCGGAGGGGGGGGTGAAGAACGGAGAGGGATTTAAGTACCTTTAGAAGTTGTTCCAAATTATAGATAACCAAAGGAGGTTGAGATGAAACAAGCGAAAATAACGAAAAGACTGTTGTTTGTCCTGTTGGCAATTTCCTGGGTGTTTATTTCTTTAACCGCAGGATATGCAGAAGATGCCAGAGAATTTTATAATAACAAGGTTCTCGAAATTTACTGCCCATACGGTGTCGGGGGCGGCTTTGATGTTTATGCCAGAAGCCTTGCCCAGCATATTTCCCGCTTTCTGCCGATTAAAACGGCGATTGTTAAAAATATCAAAGGGGCGGGCGGGATGACCGGCACGAATTCGCTCTATGTGGCTCCCACCGATGGGTTGACCATCGGCATTATCAACGGCGGCGGGATGATATTCAATCAGGTCATGGAAACCCCGGGCGTAAAATACGACCTGGGTAAAATCGAATGGCTGGGACGCTCAGACGCCGAACCGCATATCATTGCCGTCGGCAAGAAATCTCCATTCCGATCGATTAAGGATCTGATGGAAGCAAACCGCACGGTGGTCTTTTCTGCAACTGGCAAAGGAAGTGACGATTTTCTGGCGGCGGCCGTTATTGCCGATGCCCTGGGATTCAAGTTGCGTCAGGTGGTGGGGTTCGGCGGCACCAGTGAAACCAATCTGGTTGTCGTCAAAGGGGATGTGGACGGTACCCAGTCAACAGTCGGCAGCCTGCTGAACCTGATTGATTCCGGCGATGTTATACCGATCCTGCAGGTTGCCCTGGAAAGAGACCCGCGGTTTAAAGATGTCCCCCTGGCAATCGAGATTGCTCCGCCGGATAAAAAAGATATTATGACGGCGATCACCAATACGTTTGAGTTCGGCCGTGCATTCTGTACGCCGCCGGGTGTTTCTGCCGACAGGGTCAAACTGCTCAGGGAAGCCGTATGGGGAGTATTCTCCGATAAAGACATCATTCAAGAACTGGAAAAGCGGGGCCGGCCGGTCAATGCCATGAAGGGTGAACAGATGACCGCCCTGATGCAGACATGCATGACCGCAGCGGAAAAAATCAAGCCTGTTCTGAAGGAAGCCGCCAAGTAAAAGCGTTCAGATTCCTACAGACCCTATTGACAAGATAGAGCGGATTCATTCACGGTTGTTTTCGCTTACGGATTTTCGTTGGATTCAATAACGGACAGGAGTTGACAGATGGCACTGATAGAGGGGTTCCTTTTATTAATGAATCCCACCAGCCTTTTTTATCTGGCGGCCGGGGTGATGCTGTTTCTGGGCTTTGGCGCCATGCCGGGGCTAAGCGGGCCGGTGGCCTATGCCATTCTGATCCCTTTAACCTATACCATGGATCCGGTTTCGGCATTTGCCCTTCTAGTGGGCGGTCACAGCGCAGTGATGTTCGGCGGGTCCATCAGCGCCATTCTGATTAACACTCCCGGCACCGGTCAGAATGTTGCAACCACATTTGACGGGTACCCGCTGACCCAGCAAGGACGCGCCGGCGAAGCGCTGGGGGCTTCGGCCGCATCTTCGGCCATGGGCAGCATTGTCGGCGCGTTTATTCTGGCGTTGCTGATACCGGTGATGCGCAGGGTCGTGATGCTGTTCGGTCCTCCCGAACTGTTTGTAGTGTGCATATTCGGATTGACATCGATTGCCTCCATCAGCAAAGGCTCTTTTCTAAAGGGGCTGACCGCCGGAATTCTGGGGCTTTTGCTTTCTTTTGTGGGATTTGATCCGGTTTCCGGCGATTTAAGATATACCCTGGGCACACTCTATCTGTGGGAAGGGGTGGACCTGATTCCGATGATCGTCGGACTGTTCGCCATCGGGGAAGTCATCCATCTTGCCAGCCAGGGCGGCGCGATTTCGGAAAAAGAAATTCCCAAAACGGCTACCGGGGTTTTAAAAGGGGTTAGAGCTGTTTTTACGCACTGGTTTCTCATGGTTCGCTGCGCCGTCATCGGCACAGTCATTGGTGTCATCCCCGGGGCCGGCGGCGCTGTTGCCAATATCGTTTCATACTCGCATGCTGTTTCAACTTCCAAACATCCCGAAAAGTTCGGCACCGGTGTAATCGAGGGCGTCATTGCGGCTGAAACCGCCAATGACGCCAAAGACGGCGGCGCCCTTATCCCAACCATCGCTTTTGGCGTTCCGGGCAGCGAGACCATGGCCATTTTACTGGGCGCCTTTTTAATTCAGGGGATGCAACCGGGCCCCAAAATGCTCAATGAGCAGTTGCCGTTTCTCTTTTCGCTGGTCTGGATGATCGTGCTGGGCGGTATCATGGGCGCCGTGATCGGTCTGTCGATTGCCAGAAAACTGACCCGGCTGACCATGGTGCGATTTTCGCTGATGGCGCCTTTTATCATTGCCGTGGCGCTGCTGGGATCATACAGCAGCAACGGCCTCATGCTGGATGTTTTGATGACGGTTATCATGGGTTTTTTTGGCTATGGCATGAAAATATACGGGTATCCCCGGGGCCCTCTCATCATCGGTCTGGTTTTGGGAAATATCGTTGAGAAAAATTTTCATCTGGCCATTCAGCTTTTCGGTTGGGATTTTCTCACCCGGCCGCTGACCATGGTCTTACTTGTGCTGCTCGCGGCCGTCGCCGTCCTTCCCTTTATCCGAAAATCAAACAGGAGGCCGGCATGAAGAATAGGGGCGAATTTATTTTTGGATGCTTCATCTTGCTGATTATTGCCGGGTTTGTGGCGCTGAGCCTGCCATACAGTCCAACGGCCCGTCTGGTTCCGCTCATGGTCGGCATCGCCGGGATGATTTTTATCGGTTTGCAGTTAATCAGCAGCTTGCCGAGATTTGCAGCCAAATTTTCATTTCTAAACAAAAAAAGAGAGTTCTTCAGCGCCGATTTAATCAAACAAAAAAAAACCGGTTTGTCTGAAAAAAAAGACGACAGCGAAAAAGATGCCGCCCGGACCGTTGGGGCCCTGTCTGTTCAGGAGATGTTTCTTTGGGTCCTCCTTTTCAGCGGGACTATTTTTTTATTTGGCTTTTTATTGTCGCTCTCGCTACTGGTCGGGATTTTTCTTAAATATCGGGCCATGGCCGGCTGGCGTTTTTCACTGCTTTCAGCCGCAGGCATCGCGGTTGTCATGCATTTCGGGTTTGAAGTTTTATTGAATGTGTTTTTGTATAAGGGGTATCTTTTTATTTTAATTCTGGGCCGATAGTTTGAGATTAAATTTTAAGCCCGGCACTACAAATGAGCAAAATGATTTTTTACAAAGGTCTCGGTGCCTATATTGGACGGAGCTATACTTATTTTTAAGAAGGAGGGACAATGAAAAAGCGAATCACTGGTATATCGGCACTCATTTTTGTATGGGTTGTTTTTAGTGTGGCGGCTGCATTGGCAGCAGCCCCGGATTATGCGTTTTTCAATGGCAAGACCGTTGAAATAATCGTTCCCCACGGTCCCGGCGGTGGATTTGATACCTATGCCCGGATGTTCGCGCCGTATTTTAAAAAACACATCCCGGGAATAAACGTGGTCATCAACAATGTGACCGGCGCCGGTGGCCTCAGGGGACGCAATCAATTGTGGGCTTCAAAGCCTGACGGTCGGACGATCTGCCTTACGACCGGCTCGGGGATGTTGTTTGCCCAGTGGAGCGGGATCGAGGGGGTTAAATACGATATTTCCAAACTGACCTGGGTCGGAAGAGTCGCATTTGAAGAACATGTTATGGCTACAAGTGGTACAAAACCCTTTAAGAGTCTTGACGATTTAAAAAATGCCGGCAGGGCGATAACACTCGGTTTTTCAGGTGTCGGCAGCGATGACTATTTTGCTTCTCTAATAATGGGAAAATTATTGGGACTGGAAATTGATCCGGTGACGGGCTATACCGGTTCCCGCGAGGCAAATCTTGCCGCTGTCAAGGGTGAGGTCGACGGGGTTCAGGTCAGCGTCGGTTCCATCCTGCCTTTATTCAAATCAGGAGATTTGAAGCCGATTATGGTTGTGGGAGATACCCGCAGCCCTGAAATGCCGGATGTGCCGACGGCCCTGGAACTTGCAACATCTCAAGAAGCAAAGGATATCGCAAAAGCGCTATCCTATTCATTTGAGATTGACCGGGTTATTTTTGCGCCGCCGGGTGTTCCGGCGGAGCGACTGGCTGTTCTCCGGGAGGCCTATCAAAAAACGGTCAATGATCCCGATTTTCAAAAAATGCTTGAAAAAAATAAGCGGACTATAAATTATTTGGGCGGGGAAAAGCTGGAAAAATTGGTAAATGACATCTTTTCAACAGAAGGGTTACTTGCGCCAAAAGTACGTGAATTACGCAAAATATCAAAATAATATACCATATCTATACCTCTTGCGGTTGGGACTGGAAACCGTTTAGGCGATGTAAAGGAGAGGGTTCATGATAGATGCTGCCTTTGACGGGCTGATGATGATACTCACCATGAAAAACATGCTGTTTATGACTATGGGAATATTGGTCGGAATTGTTTTTGGCTCCATACCCGGTCTTTCAGGGCAGACCTCCCTGGCTGTCTTAATTCCGTTTGTTATCGGTATGAATCCAGCAACGGCCATGAGTCTGTTGTTAGGCGCACACGTTGCCGTCGAATATGGCGGTTCCATCAGCGCCATTCTTATCAATACACCGGGAACCGGACAGGCCATCGCTACCTGCTGGGACGGGTACCCGATGGCCAAAAGAGGAGAGGCCGCCCGGGCACTGAGCATCGCCGCCACCAGCTCCGCCGTTGGCGGCCTCTTTGGTTTCGTGGTACTGGTGGCATCGATTCCGGTTATGCGAATCCTGCTCATGGCGCTGTCTTCTCCGGAATATTTTATTATGGCATTTGTGGGACTTGCCTTTATTGTCGTTTTAGGAGGAGGCTCACTCATTAAAGCGTTAATTGCGGGGGGGCTGGGATTGATGCTGTCCCTTGTGGGACTTGATCCCATCACCAGCATTCCCCGTTATACTTTCGGGCAACTGGTCCTCTGGGATGGTGTTCCGTTAATTCCGGTTGTTGTGGGACTTTTTGCCTTTCCCGAGCTTGCCATGCTCATGGCAAAGGGTTCAAGCATTTCAGATGTGGAAATGGGCGATTCACAATGGCGCCTGAT
Organism: Desulfobacterales bacterium; assembly: GCA_029211065.1. Classification (NCBI taxonomy): domain Bacteria; kingdom Pseudomonadati; phylum Thermodesulfobacteriota; class Desulfobacteria; order Desulfobacterales; species Desulfobacterales bacterium. The sequence continues at coordinate 22,949 of JARGFK010000050.1, read as the reverse complement.
CTGGCAGGGAATCAAAGATACTGTTAGTCACTGGCCGGTGCTGTTGCAGTGCAGTGCACTGGGAACACTGATCGGGATTGTACCGGGCTTGGGAGGGACGGTTTCCAACCTGGCAGCTTACGGTCTTGCCGCCAAGACTTCGAAAGAAAAAGACATGTTCGGCCAGGGTGCGGTAGACGGCATCCTGGCGCCGGAAAGCGCCAACAATTCAAAAGAAGGCGGCGCTTTGATTCCAACGGTTGCCTTTGGGATCCCCGGTAGCGCCGGCATGGCTATCCTGCTCGGCGTTTTTGTTATGCTGGGCTTGGTGCCCGGTCCTGAAATGCTGACCACTAAGCTGAATTATACCTTTGCCCTGGCAAGTGTCCTGGCGATTTCAAATGTGCTGACCACCCTCATCGGCCTGGCGTTTTGCGGCCCCATTGCCCGGCTTACATTTCTGCCGGTGTATATCCTGGTGCCCATGATCACCACGGTTTGTCTGGTCGGTTCGTATGTGGACGGCAATGAGATTGAAAATATTTTTCTGGCGGTGGGATTTGGATTTCTGGGTTATATGTTGAAAAGAAACGGTTATTCCCGGGCGCCGCTGATCATCGGAATCGTTCTTGGAACCATCGTTGAGAGATACCTGCATATGTCCATCAAACTCTATGGGTGGTTATTTTTTATGCGCCCGATCTGTATGATATTGATTATTATCATTATGTTGACCATGATCGCGCCGGTCTTATTCCGAAAGATGAAAACGAGGTAATTGACCATGAAATACGGCGGAAGGTTATTAAATATTTTTTTATTCATCATAACAGTCGGCTATGTCCTGATCGGAATGAACTACAGCCGAACGCCTAGAATTTTCCCCCTGATAGTCGGGATTCCGATGGTTCTGCTTACGGGATTTCAAGCGCTGCTGGATTTTTTTCCGAACCTATCAAGGAAATATTCAGAATTGGGCGGCCTTGATGCAGAAAATATTTCAAGTAGGGGCCGGAAGGCTAAGAAGAATATCGAATCGGACGATGCCGAAAGAAGCCGTAAGGAACTCGAAATATTTTTATGGCTGGGTGTCGCAGTGATGTTGATTATGCTGGCGGGCATCATGGTGGGCCTGCCTCTGTTTATTTTTATTTTCCTGAAATTCAGATATGCACAAGGGTGGAAATTATCCCTGAGTCTGCCATTGGGAACCATGCTGGTAATGTACATCATCTTCATAAAAGTGCTATCCATTCCGCTATATAAAGGATTTTTTTTAAGTGGTTAAAGAATAAATGCTAAATTTTGGTTTATACCCGCACCGATAACTCTCTGCCGCCGCAAAAGCTTGTCAGTATAAGGATTATAGAGAATATGTTTGCTGTTATGCATTGAAATTTGTATGAGCCGGACATCTTAATATTACAGATAAAACCAAATTCAAGAACAAGAACATTCAATGACTTAGAAGAGGAGAAAACGATGGAAAATTTCTATGATCGCTGGCTTAAATTCTGGGACGAAACGGAAGCAGAGCGCGCCAAAGCGCCAAAGGTGATTCACGAGGAGGAGCTCGAATGGATCGAGACCCGGCAGGACAAACGGACCGCCTTATTGGCTTCGCCGGACAATGGTTTTGTTACCCAAGGGGGCCAAACCATGCTGGTGGAAATTCCGGAAGGGTGGAAAACGGGAAAACACAGCCATGGCGAGGAGGTCATGTTCATCATCGAAGGCAATGGGTGCACGGTCATTGACGGCGAGCGATTTGACTGGGAAAAGGGATCCACGCTTTTCATGCCCTTCGGCGCCGTGCACCAGCATTTCAATACGGGCAGCGGAACTGTGCGGTACATTGCAGCCAACGCCATTCATCTGGAACGATTCGTGGGACTTGCCAAGCTGGTTCAGTATGAAGACGCGGCCCAGATAAAGCCGGGAGAGCCCAAGGACCCCCGGCCGATATCCGGTATCAGCACGAATAAACTCGGCAGACTGGTGCTGCATATGAAGGATGCCCCCCAGCGGCTGGCTACAGATGAAGACCGCAAGAAGGATCACTTTCACGCGCGCAGGGTCAATTTGATGGGTTATCCGGGGGTCGGCTTTGAGGCCACCGAGGCCCAGATCACCACCCTCATGTGCGACGAACCGCAGGAGTCTCCGGAACGACACGCCCACATGGAAGCGCATGTCTATATCCTCGAAGGAGAAGGGCATTCCATCGTGGACGAGGTCAAAGTGCCCTGGAAAAAGGGTACGCTATTGCACGTCCAGGGCCCCGTCACCATGCACCAGCACTTCAATACCGGCAGCAGTGAGTCTGTGATGCTGCGAATCGAATTCGGAATGCGATCGAAATTCTTTGAGGACATTGCCAAAAGAACGTTTCCGACAATCGGAAGCACCTATGCGAATATCGTCGGGCGATAGCAGGAGAGAAAAGGGCTATCTGCCTTCCCGTTCGTTAATCTCGCCAATTTTGCTTTGAAAATTCAGGACGCGTAAATCGAACACTTGCGAACGGCCATGGCCGCCTCCTGAAGGGCTTCGGCAAAGGTGGGGTGGCCGTGCACGGTGCGGGCGATATCTTCGGATGAGGCGCCGAATTCCATGGCCAGGACGCATTCCGCAATCATGTCGGCAGCACGCGGTCCGATGATGTGCACCCCCAGCACCCGGTCGGTTTTGGCATGGGCGATGAGCTTGACAAACCCTTCGGATTCTCCCATGGCCCGGGCCCTGCCGGCCCCTGAAAAGGGATACGATCCGGTGCTGTAGGGAATGTCGCGCGATTTCACCTGCTCTTCCGTGAGCCCCACGCTGGCCACTTCCGGCCAGGTGTATATCACGGCCGGGATCGTATCGTAGTTGACTTCTCCGGCCCGTCCGGCCATGCATTCAACGGCGGCAATTCCTTCAGCCGAAGCCTTGTGCGCCAGCATCGGCCCCGGGATCAGGTCGCCGATGGCATAGATGGAAGGGATGCTGGTGCGGCAGGAGGCATCCACCATAACGTGGCCGCTTTTGGGATCGGTTTTAACGCCGGCCGCTTCCAGGCCGAGATCCCGGGTCAGGGGACGGCGGCCCACCGCCACCAGCAGCCGGTCACACGTGAGGGTTTCTTTTTTTTCATCCGTTTGAAGGGTCAGGGTTACGCCCTTGGCGCCTGCTTTGGCTGCGGCCACTTTGGTTTTAAGACGAAAGTGGAGCCCCTGGGCGGTCAGAACGCGCTGGAGGGTTCGCCCCACCTGTCCGTCCAGGCCGGCGGCCGGTTTCGACAGCATTTCGATTACGGTCACCTTGCTTCCCAGCCGCCGCCAGATCGACCCGAGTTCCAGGCCGATATACCCCCCGCCGACAATGCCGAGATGTTTCGGCACTTCTTTAAATGCAAGGGCTTCGGTGGAGGTGACGATGCGTTTTCCGTCAAATTTTAAGCCGGTGGGAGCGATGGGCTCGCTGCCGGTGGCCAGCAGGATATGCGTTGCCTGCAGGGTCTGGCCCCTGGATTTTCCCTTGGCGGATGCCGGGGCGATTGCCACCTTGTCCTTACCCGCCAGCCGGGCCGTGCCGCGAATGATGGGGATGCTGTTTCCCTCCAGCAGCTTGCGGATGTTATCCGTCAGCTCTTTTACCACCCGGTCTTTGCGCGCCATCATGGCGGCAAGATCGAGGGTCAGTTTTCCGGTTTTGATGCCGTGGTCGGCAAAGTGACTGCCGGCCAGGTGAAAGTATTCACTGGAGTCCAGCAGCGCTTTGCTGGGGATACACCCGACGTTCAGGCAGACGCCGCCCAGGCGGGGTTCCTTTTCAACGCAGGCGACTTTCAATCCGAGCTGGGCCGCCCGCACGGCCGCCACGTAGCCGCCGGGTCCGCTGCCGATAACAATGAGATCATAGGTCGTTTTTTGAGCCATTTTTAAATCTCCATCATGATCAGTTCCGGGTTTTCAACGCATTCCTTGATGCGTTTTAAGAAGATGACGGCTTCCCGGCCGTCAACAATGCGGTGGTCATAGCTCAGGGCAACATACATCATGGGGCGGTTCTCCACCTTGCCGTCACGGGCAACCGGCCGGTCCTCGATCCGGTGCATGCCCAGGATCCCGCTCTGGGGCATGTTCAAAATGGGGGTGCTCAGCAGGGATCCGTATATGCCGCCGTTGCTGATGGTGAATGTGCCGCCTTCCAGATCGGCCAGTTCCAGGCGTTTTTCGTTGATTTTTTTGACGAATTCGACAATGGCGCCCTCCAGTTCGGCAAAGCCGAGCCGGTCGGCATGACGGATCACCGGCACCACCAGGCCCCTGTCGGAGCCGATGGCAATACCGATATGATGGTAATGATGATACACAATATCGTCGCCGTCGATGGCGGCGTTAATTTCCGGGAAATCTTTTAATGCTTCGAGGGTCGCCTTGATGAAAAAAGACATGAATCCCAGGGGCACGCCGTATTTTTCTTTGAATTTTTCCTTCAGCAGCGCCCGGACCTGCATGACCCGGGTCATGTCGATATCGTTGAAAGTGGTCAGCATGGCCGTACCCTGCTTGGCTTCCAGCAATCGGGCGGCAATGCGCCGGCGGATCGGGCTCATGGGTTTGCGGCTGACGGCTTCTTCAGCCCCGCCGGAGGCTGCCGGCGCAGGTTTTGTTTCGGGCGTCGCAGCTTTTTGGGACGGGGTCGCGTCCACTGTTTTTGCAGCACCTCCGCTTTCGGCCCTTTCCAGATACAGCAGCACATCTCCCTTGGTAATTCTTGCGCCGGGCCCGGTTCCGCTGATGCGGGCAACGTCAATGTTTTTTTCGGCTACCAGCCGGCGCACCGACGGGGGCAAGGCCGGGGCTGCTTCGGCACGATCCTCAACCGGGGCCGGAGGAGGTTCCGGCGATTCCGGCTGTTTAGCAGCGCTCTCTTCCGGTGGCGGTTCCGGCTGTTTAGCAGCTTTTTTTTCGGGCGCCGGCGTTTCCTGTTTTACCGCCGGTTTGGGGGCGGGTTCGTCGGGTTCTGTTTCGGGGGCTTTGTCAATCGGTTTCGCTTTTTCGGCGGCTGCCGCTTTTTTGCCCTTGGCAGCCGCAGCCTGGGTATCGATGGTTCCCACCACCGCGCCGATTGCGACGGTTTTACCCTCGGAAACCTTAATCTCCAACACACCATCGGCTTCGGCCGCAACCTCCAGGGTAACCTTATCGGTTTCGATCAAGAAAAGCGGTTCGTCCTTCTGGACGGAGTCGCCGTTTTTTTTAAACCACTCAACCAGAACCGCTTCTTTTACGGACTCCCCCACACTGGGTATCTTGATTTCAATTTTCATCGTAACTCCTTATCCTTTTCGGCGCTTGGACGATCTAAATGCATTTACAAGGATTTCGGCCTGCTCCTGTTTATATAAGTTGGGATAACCGGTGGCAGTGCTGGCCGAGGCCTTGCGGCCGACATATTCCGGCGGCTGTTTCAGCAGAACCTCCAGCCGGGGGGCTATAAAGCTCCAGCCGCCCATATTCCGGGGTTCCTCCTGAACCCAGCGCCATTTTTTAACGGTTTTGTACCGTTGAAGACTTTTCTTTAACTGCGCCAGCGGAAACGGGTAAAACTGCTCTATCCTAATGATGGCGAAGTCTTTCAGTTTTTTGTCCCGGCGCTGCTGCAACAGCTCATAGAAAATTTTGCCGCTGCAAAAAAGGAGGGTGCGGGGCGATTTTATGCCATCCGGATCCCCAAGGACCTCAAGAAAGGATCCGGTTGACAGGTCCCTGAGGTCGGATATCGCCAGGGGATGGCGCAACAGACTTTTAGGCGTCATCAGGATCAGCGGCTTGCGAAAAGGCTGATGCACCTGGCGTCGCAGCAAATGAAAATACTGGGCCGGCGTGGTGGCGTTGCAGACCTGGAGGTTGTCCTCGGCGCAAAGCTGCAGAAAGCGTTCCAGACGGGCGCTGGAATGCTCCGGCCCAAGGCCTTCATATCCGTGCGGCAAGAGCAGCACCAGGCCGCTCTGGCGCTGCCACTTGGTTTCTCCGGAACTGATATAAAGGTCAATGATGGACTGGGCATTGTTGGCAAAATCGCCGAATTGCGCCTCCCAGAGGATTAATCCCCGGGGTCGGGCCAGGGAATAACCGTATTCAAACCCCAGAATGCCGGCTTCGGAAAGCATGCTGTCATAGACGGTAAAAGAGGCCTGTTTTTTTGAAATTCCGTTCAAAGGAATCAGGCGCTTGCCCGTTTGGGTGTCGATCAGCGCACTGTGGCGCTGACTGAAGGTGCCGCGGCCGCTGTCTTGACCGCTTAACCGGATGGGATGTCCTTCGGCCAGAATGGACCCAAAGGCCAGGGCTTCGGCGCAGGCCCAGTCGATCCCTTTGCCCTGTTCAACCGCTTCAAGCCGCCGCTGCAATAACCGCTGCAGCTTGGGATAGAGTGAAAATTCAGACGAAACGGTGTTTAAGCTGCGGGCATATTGAACCAGTTTCTTTTTGTCCACGCCGGTTTGCAGGGGTTTGTGGGAATAATTTCCGAGATATTCCTTCCAGTCGTCGTATCGACGGGATGCGGGCAACGGGCAAGTGCCGCTCTGAACCGCTTTAAAAGCGGCTTCGATGGTTTGGGTTATGGTGGCTTCAATTTTTTGAGTCTGTTTTTCCGTGATCACGTTTTCCGCCATCAGTTTTTGGGTGTAAAGCTGATAGAGCGGCGGCCGCTGCTTGATTTGTTCGTACATGAGCGGCTGGGTAAAATACGGTTCATCCCCTTCGTTGTGACCGTAGCGTCGGTAGCAGACCAGATCGATGACCACATCCTTTTTAAACGCCATGCGGTAGTCGCAGGCCAGTTGAACGGCATGAACGGCCGCCTCGGGATTTTCACCGTGAACGTGAAAAATCGGTACCGACAGCATTTTAGCAATATCGGTGCTGTAGCGGGTGGAGCGGGCATTTTCAGGGAGCGTGGTATAACCGATCTGGTTGTTAATGACCAGATGAACCGTCCCGCCGGTGTGATACCCTTCGAGTTGGGACATGTTCAGGGTCTCGGCAACGATTCCCTGCCCGGCAAAGGCGGCGTCGCCATGGATCAGCAGCGGCAGGACCCGGTTGCGTTCAATATCGCCGGTTAAATCCTGGCGGGACCTGGCAACTCCCTCCACCACCGGATTTACAGATTCCAGATGGCTGGGGTTGTTCACCAGAAAAATCTGAATCTGTCGATCCTGGCCGATCTTGACATCAGCCAGATAGCCGTTGTGATATTTGACGTCGCCGGCGCCGAAAAGACTTTCCGGGTCATGGCAGTGTTCGAATTCAGTAAAAATTTCCTCATAGGTCTTGTCTAAAATATGGGCCTGAACATTCAAACGGCCCCGGTGGGACATGCCGAGAATAATTTCGCGGCACCCGTTATGGGCCAGGTGCCGGACCAGAAGGTCCAGCATGGGGATAACGACGTCGGCGCCTTCCAGGGAAAAACGGGTCTGGCCGATATATTTTTTGTGAAGAAACGCTTCAAAGAGCGTAGCCTGGTGGAGTTTGTGCAAAATCTGGCCCCTGGACGCACTGTCGAATTGCGGCTGATTGCGGACCGATTCCATGCGGTCCTGCAGCCAGCGCCGTTCGTCCGGGTCCTGGAGATGCATGAATTCCACCCCGATGGAACGGCAGTAGGTCTCACGCAGGGCCTGGAGGATCTCGCCCAGGGGGGCGTGTCGGGTTTTTGAAAAATGCCTGGCAAAAAAAGTTCTGTCCAGGTCTTTTTCCGACAGACCGAAGGCGTTCAGCTCCAGGAGAGGATGTTGGGTCGGGCAGGCCGAAAGGGGGTCCAGACAGGCCAGCAGGTGTCCAACATCCCGATATCGGTAGATGAGCGCTTCCACACGGGCCTGTTTTAAAACGGCATGTTCATCTTCGGGTCCATCAGCGGCAAATTTGCCTGAAGCGGCCAATGCAAAGCCTTCGAAAAAAAACTGCCAGTCCTGTGACAGCGCATCGGGGTCTGATTTCCACAATCGATACTGGGCGTCAATGTAGTCTGCGTTCCAAGTCTCAGATATATCCATAGTTTCTATGCCTTGTCATGTTTTTTATGCAGCTGTCGGGTAAACCAGTCGGCCACCACTTCGGCCACCTGACTGCGATGGTCTTCTTGGCTGAACATATGGTCCGCCCCCGGAATGACTTTCAGGGTAATCGCAGCCGGATTTAGCTTATGTGCCTGGAGGGCTTCGTCCATGGGAACAATTTCGTCCCTGTCGCCGTGGATTACCAGCAGCGGTCTTTTGAGGGAACCGATCACTTTCAACATATCATAGTTGCCTGCATCAGCAAAAAAATCTTTTGAAATCTCCAGGGAACGGCCCCGGCTGGTAAAGAAAACCCGGCCGGACCTCTCTATTTCGGTCTGCTGCGCTGTGCTGAGGAAATGGGTTGCCTTCATGCCGGATATACGGGAGGCCAGCAAACAAAACGCCCGAACGCTTTTCAAGCGGGCGCCGGCCAGCAGCGCGATATTGCCTCCCGTACTATGGCCGGCCAGCCCGATCCATCGAACGCCGCTGTTGGCGGACAAAAAGGCTGCGGCGGTTTTCATTTCGGCGATATGCTTGGCGTAACTCGAATCGATGAATGCGCCTTCACTCTGACCGTTTCCGGAAAAATCAAAGCGCAGGACCGTGAATCGGGCCGCGGCCAGCTCGCGTCCCATTTGTTGAAGCACGCGGGTATGACGGGAGCAGGTGAAGCAGTGCCCGATAATGATACCCCCGTCGGAGGGCTTTCCCGGTTGGTGCAGGGTTCCGGTGAGTTTTTCACCCAGATGATTTTTAAAATGAACCTGTTTTTCCATCTATTTTTTTTGTAAATCTTGAATCGTTCTAAAAAATGATAAGGTTTATGATTATGAGATGGTGCCTGATAAGATAGACCGCGGCCATTAAAGATTTGCAGAAATAATAAGAAAAAACAGAAGGCGTGTCAAATAGATATTGTTGAATGACCGGTGGCATCGCTTTCAGTTTTCATTCGGTTGATCGCATATATATTATGGTTTTTCCGGAAACAGGCGGCGGGTTTTTTGTACCCATAGGGTTTAACTTGACGGGTTAGGGTTTTTGTGGGATTTTTAAACTCGTCGGCCATATAAGGATTACCCGCGCGCAAGCCGGTGGTGCGTCACTATTTGTCCCATCAACGGCAGTTTGTTTCCAGGCTGTCCGGGAGGTAAAGACCCATGAAGATCGATATTTCCATTAAAATCGGAGGAGAAGCCGGCCAAGGCATCCAGACCGTCGGCCAGCTGCTGGCCCTGGTGTGTCAGGCCGGCATGTATGTAATGGCCGTAAACGATTTTGAGTCAAGAATCCGGGGCGGTCGCAGCTTTTTCCAGGTGCGGATCAGCGACCGGCCGGTTCAGGCCCCCGACCATCGCATTCACCTGCTGGTGGCGATGGACGATAAAACCGTCCAGACCCACGCCGCGGAAATGGTTCCCGGCGGAATCATCTTAATGGAAAAGGGAGCCGGTCCAAATAAAAAGGCGGTTTCGGTTCCCTTTATCGAACTGGCCAAACAGGCGGGGGCCAGGATTACCTCCAACACCGTTGCCGTCGGCGCCTGTCTGGCGCTCCTGGGAGCGCCGTTTAGCATAATGAAACGGATTCTTTCCGAGCAGTTCAGCCAAAAGAGCAGGGACATCCTGGAAAAAAATATCAAGGCGGCGGAACTGGGGTTTGGCGCGGTAAAGGGAACGTCGTTCAAGTGGGCCTTCAGCTGGAAAAAGACCCGACCCAGGGGTATCCTGATGGAGGGGTCCAAAGCGGTCGCCCTGGGGGCTATGGCTGGAGACTGCCGGGTGGGGGCCTTTTATCCCATGTCGCCCGCCACCAGCATCATGGCCCATCTGGCGTCGTTTGCTGGGCAGTGCCCCGTGGTTGTGGAGCAGGCTGAAGATGAAATCGCGGCAGTCAACATGGTCATCGGCGCAGCCTTTGCGGGCGCCCGGGCCATGACAGCCACATCCGGCGGCGGTTTTTCGCTGATGGTGGAAGGGCTGGGACTTGCCGCCATCACGGAAACGCCGATTGTGATCGTCAACGCCCAGCGACCGGGCCCGGCCACCGGGCTGCCGACCCGCACGGCCCAGGCCGATCTTCATTTTGTGATCCGGGCATCCCAGGACGAGTTTCCCCGGTTCGTATTTGCGCCGGGCACCCCGGAGGAGGCCTATGACATGACCGCCCGGGCATTTAACCTTTCTGAAAAATATCAGGTGCCGGCCATTGTTCTGGTGGACCAGTATTTTAATGATTCCCTTTTTACAATCGAAAAGCCCCTGGCAGCTCCCCGCAACATTGAACGGTCTATTGTGGGGGATAAAGACATGAAAGACCCAGGGGCCTACCAGCGCTTTGCCATAACGCCGTCGGGCGTATCGCCCCGGGCACTTCCCTGTAAAGGCAAGGCCCTGGTGGTGGTGTCCAGCGACGAGCACCGTGAAGACGGACACATCAGCGAAACCATAAGCGACCGGGTCCGGATGGTCGACAAGCGTCAGGCCAAATGGCCGGCCATGCTTTCGGAAATGCGGCCGCCTCAGGGTTACCATGGGGACAGCGATATCCTGCTCATCGGCTGGGGATCCACCAAGGGCGCCATCCAGGAGGCGGTGGATGGGCTGAGAGAAAAGGGCCTCGATGCCGGCAGCTTGCATTTTACCGACCTGTGGCCGTTTCCGGATAGTGCGGTTAAGACTGCGCTGCAGAAGAAAAAAAAGATCATTATGGTGGAGCAGAACACCACGGCCCAGCTTGGCCAGTTGATCCGGCAGCAGACCGGGCTGGATTTTAGCGGCGCGATACTGAAATATGACGGCCGGCCCTTTTATCCGAAAGAGATTATTGAGGGCGTTCAAAAAAAGATGTGAGGTGTCCATATGGTCAGCATTAAAACCTATGAATCCGATTATGAAAACCAGTGGTGCCCGGGATGCGGCAATTTCGGGATTTTATCCGCCATCAAAGACGCCCTGGTTAAACTGGACTTGACGCCGGATAAGGTCCTGATCATTTCCGGCATCGGGCAGGCGGCCAAGACGCCGCATTTCCTGAAATGCAATACCTTTCACGGGCTGCACGGCCGCGCGCTGCCGGTGGCCACCGGCGCCAAGATGGCCAATCATCGGTTGAACATACTGGTGAATTCAGGAGACGGGGATTGTTACGGCGAAGGCGGCAATCATTTCATGCACGCCATTCGGCGCAACCTTGACATTACCCTGCTGGCCCACAACAACAAGGTCTACGGGCTGACCAAGGGGCAGGCCTCCCCCACGGCCGATCTGGGGATGGTGACCAAACAGCAGCAGGCGGGGGTCACCAGCGAATCGTTCAACCCCCTGGCCGTTGCCATATCCCTGGGCGCCGGATTTGTGGCGCGCGGTTTTGCCGGCAACACCGAACATCTCAGCAATCTGATCCAGGCCGGCTTCCGGCACAAAGGTTTTAGCCTGATCGATATCCTGCAGCCGTGTGTTTCTTTTAACAGCGTCAATACCTACGACTGGTATAAAAAAAGGGTCTATGACCTGAATGCCAAAGCAAAACACCGGACCGAGGATTTTACCGCGGCCATCACCGCGGCCCGGGTGTGGGGGGACAAAATTCCCATCGGCATCTTTTACCGGAAAGAAATACCCACATTCACGGATCAAATACCGGCGCTGAAAAAAAGGCCTTTGATTGCGAAAGTGTACAGCCAGAAACGGCTTCAGGCATTACTTTCAGAGCAGTAAGTAAAAGGGGGAAGGCAAAATGGAATTCAGGGAGGAAAAAGACACCATGGGAACAATCAGTGTCCCTGAAAATGCCTACTACGGGGCGCAAACCCAGCGGGCAGTGGAAAACTTCCCCATCAGCGGGCTGACGTTTCCGCAGGAATTCATCCATGCCCTGGCGCTGATCAAACAGTGCAGCGCCAGGGTGAACAAAGAACTGGGGCTTCTGCCGCCGGAAATAGCCGATGCCGTTATTGCGGCCGCCCGGGAAGTGCTGGCGGCAAAGCATGCCGATCAATTTCCGGTGGATATCTTTCAGACCGGCTCCGGCACTTCAACCAACATGAATATGAATGAGGTTCTGTCTTCACGGGCCAATGAAATCATTACCGGGCAAAAAGGCGGAAAGTCGCCGGTGCATCCCAATGACCACGTGAACCTGGGGCAGTCCAGCAACGATGTCATTCCGACGACCCTTCATGTTGCAGCGGTGACTGCCATCCGCAATCGCCTGCTTCCGTCGCTGCAGGTGCTCCACAGCTCCCTGTCGGACAAGGCGGCCGCCTTTGCCGATATCGAGAAAATCGGCCGAACCCATTTGCAGGATGCCGTTCCCGTCACCCTGGGCCAGGAATTTTCCGGATATGTACGTCAGATTGAACTGGGGACGGACAGAATCAAAGCTGCCGAAGTGCGGCTGGTCGAACTGGCGCTGGGGGGCACCGCGGTGGGCACCGGCGTCAATACCCATCCGGAGTTTGCCCCGCGGGTTATTGCGCTGATTGCCGAGCATACCCGGGCGCCGTTCCGGGAGGCGGTCAATCACTTTGAGGCCCAGGCCGCCCAGGATGCAGCTGTTGAAACCAGCGGAGCCCTGAAAACCCTTGCGGTCAGCTTGACTAAAATCGCCAACGATATTCGCTGGATGGGAAGCGGCCCCCGTTGCGGGATCGGCGAAATCACCCTTCCGTCACTCCAACCCGGTTCTTCCATCATGCCGGGAAAAGTAAATCCGGTCATTCCGGAGGTTGTGGTCCAGGCAGCAGCCCAGGTGATGGGCAACGACGCCACCATTACCCTGGGGGGGCAGTCCGGCAATTTTGAATTGAACGTCATGCTGCCGGTGATGGCTTATAATCTGCTGCAATCCATCAGCCTGTTGTCGGCCGCAGCCGAAGTGTTCGCACATAAATGCATCAAGGGTATTACGGCCAACCGCCGGAAATGTTTTTCAAATATCGAGCAGAGCCTGGCCCTGGTGACGGCCCTGGTCCCGCTGATCGGTTACGACAGGGCCGCAGGGATCGCCAATAAAGCCTATGATACGGGTAAAACCGTCCGGGAAGTGGCGCTGGATGAAAAGGTTTTAAGCGAGGCGGAATTGAATCGGCTGTTGGGGCCGCTTGAAAAAGATTAGAACCAATCTCAAAAAAGTCTTTTTGTCCCATATCGGCGTTGAAGCCGCGCATCAACTCCTCGAAATACTCAAGTATTCCTGCGGGTTTATGCTTGCTTCGCCTTGATCTGAAACAAAAATCTTTTTTTTGAGATAGGTTCTATTAATACTTCAGCCTTCAGCCTAAACACCTGAGCGATTATTAAAAACAGCCTGCCCGAGATGACAAACAATACGGCCTCCTCGGGCATGAGCATAAGGAAGGATCAATTGATTTGAACACAGCAATTTCCGATCATCACGGCCTGTCCCGCATAAAGCTTTTCTGGGCGCTTTCACGGACCCCCCATGCCGTTCTGGACATCAGCACGCCTGCGCTGGCTGCATTGCTTTGGCTGGGAGCCTTCCCCCCCCTGAAAGTGATTCTGCTGGGCCTTTTGACCGCCTTTGCCGGCTATACAGCCGTATATGCCTTAAATGATGTGATCGATTACCGCGTGGACCGGGAAAGGGTGAAAAGCGGCGAACTGCCGGCGGCGGAATCCTACCTGGATGATGTCATGGTTCGCCATCCCATGGCCTACGGGCTGCTGAGTTACAGAGAAGGCTTGACCTGGGTCTTGGCCTGGGGGGGGCTGGCGATGCTGGGCGCCTATCTCCTGAACCCGGTGTGCGTCGTTGTTTTCGTGGCCGGCTGCGCTCTTGAAGCGGTTTATTGCCTGATGCTGAAGGTCAGTTCTTTGAGAACCCTCGTGAGCGGTGCGGTCAAAACGTCCGGTGCTGTTGCCGCCGTATTCGCGGTGGACCCCGATCCTTCGTTGGCATTCATGCTGTCGTTGTTTGTATGGATATTCTGCTGGGAAATCGGCGGCCAGAACATACCCCATGACTGGGCCGACATCGAGGAGGACCGGCGGCTTGAAGCCCAAACGGTTCCCGTGCGGTTCGGCGCCGAACGGGCCACGGCCCTGATACTCTATACACTGATCGCCGCCGTGATGCTGAATATTGCGGTTGTTCATTTTTCTCAGGCTGTTTTTGAACTGTTAGTTGTCATCGTTTTTTTGATTGTGGGGATTTATTTTATAATTGTTCCGGCCCTGCGGTTATATAAGATAAAAGAGCGCAAAAACGCCATGGCCCTTTTCAACCGGGCCAGTTATTACCCGCTGGCGCTGCTGATGGTGGTGGTGGTTAAACTGGTTGTTTCCGTTATCGTTCCTTAGTACACTATTGCGTAAATCTGGTCGGGTATTTTTTTATGATGAACTTTCTTGGGGGATTTCGAAACGGCTTCTGAAAAACTGAATAGAAACGGGTGAAAATGATGAAAGAATTCGATTCTGAAGAGCTGGCGAAATACAACGGAGAAAATGGAAGTCCCATTTATATTGCCCACCAGGGAAAGGTCTACGACATCAGCGAAAGCAAACGCTGGAAGGCCGGCATGCATATGAAGCGCCACCGCGCCGGAGCCGATCTCAGCACGGATATCAAGGCCGCACCCCATGGCCCGGAAGTGTTTGAAAAGTTTTCGCAAGTAGGCATTCTCAAAAAACAAAAGGCGTCCGAGGTTGAGATGCCGGCCGTATTGTCATGGCTGCTGGCGCGCTACCCCATGCTGCGGCGGCATCCCCATCCCATGACGGTACACTTTCCGATTGTCTTTATGTTTTCCACCACTGTGTTTAATGTGCTTTACCTCATTACCGGCGTAAAGTCCTTTGAACTGACGGCCCTGCATTCGCTGGGGGCCGGCATCTTTTTTACCATCGTCACTATCCTGACGGGACTGTATACCTGGTGGCTGAACTACCTCTTCCGTCCGGTTCGGGCCGTGCTCATTAAAAAACGGCTTTCGCCGGTGATGCTTGTCCTGGCCGTCATTGCGTTTATATGGCGGCTTAGGGTACCGGATGTTTTGGATAATCTTGGCGGGATCGGGTATATATATCTGCTGCTGGTCCTATCTTTTCTGCCCATGGTGACGGTGATCGGCTGGTTCGGCGCGCAATTGACCTTTCCCATTGAAAATGAATAAAAAATTTAAACTCCATCGTTGCTCACCTGATTCTCAAGTACAGCCTGAGCCTGCCCACATTCCAGAGAGACAGGAAGGATATGGGGTCCATCGCAGGATTCCCCAAACAGCCGACCCGGAAAACCATCCACATTGAAACATGAACCATGGAGAAGCTCACATGAATACCGAATCCGACAATCAGAGCCATAAACTCTCACTCAGGAACCTTGTCCGGTCGGATTACGATGACTGCAAGGACATCATGGATGAAGCCTACTCGCTAATGGGTGGCGCGTGGACCAAAACGGAGTTTGAAACACTCCTGGCCCTTTTTCCCCAGGGACAGATCTGCATCGAAGACAAGGGCAGGGTAGTATCGGTAGCCCTCACGCTGATCATCGATTATGACAGCCTTGAAGACGACCACTCCTACGAAGATATCGTTTCCAGCGGGAAATTCGAGAGCCACGATGATGACGGCGACTACCTGTACGGCATCGATCTGTTTGTTCACAGCCAATACCGGGGAATGCGCCTGGGGAGGCGTCTTTATGATGCATGCAAGGAACTGTGCGTCACCCTGAATTTAAAGGGAATCATCATCGGCGGCAGAATACCCGGTTATGCCGCTTATCACAAAACCATGACCCCGGGTGAATATATCCAGAAGGTAAAAAGCCGGGAGATCATCGACAGGGTTCTGACCTTTCAGCTGGCCAACGATTTCCATCCCAAACGGGCCATCCGTAATTACATTCCTGCGGACAAGGCCTCCATGAGCAATGCTGTTTTTCTTGTCTGGGATAACATCTTTTACCAGAGAACCAAAAAACAAGTGTGGGGCAGGAAATCCAACGTCCGCCTGGGTACAGCCCAGTGGCAAATGCGGCAGTTCCAGTCCCTGGATGAAGTGCTTCACCAAGTGGAATTCTTCGTGGACACCGTGTCCGGGTACAATGCCGACCTGCTCCTGCTGCCGGAGCTTTTTAACGCCCCGCTCCTTGCCCGTTACAACCAGGAAGACCCGCCCCAGGCCATGCGCCGCCTGGCTGAACATACAGAACCCTTGCGGGACGCACTGCTGCAGATGGCAATCAGTTACAACATCAACATCGTTGCCGGCAGCCTGCCTCAGACCGTTGATCAGAAACTGTATAACGTCTCGTTCCTGTGCCGGCGTGACGGCACCTGGGATGCCCAGAAGAAACTGCACATCACACCGGATGAAGCTGAATACTGGGGACTGAAGGGCGGGGACAGGCTCACCGTATTTGATACGGACGTTGGAAAAATCGGGATACTGATCTGCTATGATGTCGAATTTCCAGAGCTGCCGCGACTGCTGGCAGAAAAAGGCATGAAAATCCTGCTGGTCCCGTTCTGGACCGACACCAAAAACGGGTATCTTAGAATCCGCAGGTGCGCCCAGGCCCGGGCCATCGAGAATGAATGCTATGTTGCAATCTCCGGCAGTGTCGGCAACCTGCCCAAGGTGGAAAACATGGAAATCCAATACTCCCAGTCAGCCATTTTCACACCATCGGATTTTGCCTTTCCCCATGACGCCATTGCGGCTGAAACAACGCCCAACACGGAAATGACCCTGATTGCCGACGTGGATCTGGACCTGCTTAAGGCACTTCGAAAACACGGCAGCGTCCGGAACCTGGACAGCAGACGCAAGGACCTGTACAGGGTAGAATGGATCCATCCGGTCCAGGAATGAAGCAACCCTATTTAACACTCCTGCCATGGGTATGCTTCAATTTTCATCAATTTCCCTGCAATATTCAGGTGATTTTTAAAATGAATTTATTTACCTTGCATTCCGGGAAGCGTACTTATATCATTCACTCAATTAATAGGATCTGATACATATGGCTGTACAGGTGTGCAGGCCTAACCAGATTCAAAGACTAAGGAGAAAATATGGGTTTCAATCAAGGTGGCGGCAAGGGTGGATACGGTGGCGGACGTCCGAGGGAATTTCATAAGGCGATTTGCTCGGAATGTAAAAAGGAATGCGAAGTTCCGTTCAAACCAAGCGGTGATCGTCCGGTCTACTGCAAAGACTGTTATTCCAATAAGAAAGCCTGACGGACATTAATCGCTGATCTTTAATTCCGAATCATTGAAAAGCCCGACAAAAGTAATTTTGCCGGGCTTTTTTTAAAAAAATGGAATACCACGGTTACCATTGCCCGACGTCTTATCAAAGTGAATAAAGCCTTGTTCCGTCCACACCCCAAACTCATCTCTCTATAAATTATACATTGCGATTCACCGGCAATACGGTCCGGCCATGCAAGGCGTCTGCTATTTGCCTTGCTGGCCCGGGGCTATCTTTCCGGCCTGATCCTTTATACGCTTGTCGGAATCTCCCTGGCCGGCACCTATACCACCGGATTGATGATACTTTCCGAACGCTATCCCAGGGAACGCAGGGGGATGGTTTCCGGTCTTTTTGTGGCGAGCACTTCGTTCGGCTTTGCCCTCTCGCTCATATTAAGCGGCATTGCCATGCCGATTGGCGGTTACCGGCTTGCATTTATGGTGACAGGTTCAGGGCCGCTGATTGCAGCGGTCGTAATTTGGATTACCCTGGCAAACACCCCGGTATCCATAGCACCCCGGAAAAAAGAGCAAAAATTCACCAAAGAGGTGCTGGGGAACAAGCCTGCCATGCTGCTGATTAACGGCTATACCTGCCATAACTGGGAATTGCAGGGCATGCGATCCTGGATACCGGCCTTTCTTTTTTCAGCGCTGGCCCTGCGCGGTATAGACAACCTTAATGCCGCCGGCTTCGGGGCCTATATCACGGCGGGGTTCCACCTGACGGCACTGCTGGCATCCTATTCCATGGGATCCCTGTCGGATCGCCTCGGGCGCGACCGTGTGCTCTTTACGCTTGCAGCCATGAGCACCATCTGTTCGTTCGTTCTGGGATGGATAGTGGCGTGGCACATACTGGTGGTCGTTGCCATAGGCCTGATTTACGCATTTACCACCCTGGGGGACTCACCGGTGCTATCGGCAGCCCTGACCGAAGCGATGGAGCCCTCATACCTGGGGGCGGCTTTCGGGTTGAGGTCTTTAATCGGGTTTGGCGCCGGCGCACTTGCACCGCTGGTGTTCGGCGCTGTGCTGGATTGGACCAATCCCGGAGAAGCGGGGAGCGTAGCGTACGCGTCGTGGGGATGGGCGTTCAGCACCCTGGGGCTGGCGGGCACAGGCGCAGTCTGGGCTGCATATCGATTTGCAGGCTTAAAAAAAACTTTGCTCTGAACTTTCTCTTCTTTCGTCCATTACCAACAACCCGCAGGTTTTCCGATCCGCTGCCTTATTATAGATAAATTGAAAAAAATATAAATTATTTATTGACAATCGATAATCGATAAACTAATAAAAAATTATTAATCCCTGCTGTTATTAAAATGACGATGCTTTCAGCAACCTATCGGGGATTTAACGATTTTTTTTTCACGCGAACTGCCCATCAAATTTATTTTTATAATAAAAAAACTGCGCTCCAGGCTACGAATCATTTTAAAAGTATAACAATTTTTAAATTTTTCAGGAAAGGTAAAGACCATGCTGAACTTTAATGATCTGCCATTTATTGATCATCACTGCCATCCCTATGATCCCAAAAAGGCAACCTTGGAACCGGAATTTCTGGCCCGTGAGTTTTTTCATGGCATGGGTGATATTCCCGACCCGAAGGCTGCCAAGGCGCGGATGTGGGGGGCCACCGATGCGCTTCGTTTCCACTTTCCCTTTATGGGGGTTGTCCAGACCCTGATCTGCCAGCTGTCCAAGGTTCTTGATTGTCCGGCGGAACTGGAGGCCGTCGGCCAGGCGCGCAACCGGATTTCATCTAAAAGCTTTGCCGACTATATCAAGCTGCTCTATAAAGATGCCGGTATTGTAAGGACCGTTTTAGATACCGGTCTTCCCATCAATGATCCTCTGCTGGAGCTGATGCCGGGGAAAAAACTGAGGCTGTTCCAGTTTGAACCGCCTCTGGATAAATTCCTGAAAACGGTCGAATCCTATGGAGAGCTGCTTGGCAATTTCCAGGAAAGCTTGGAAAATTCAATTAAAAAGGACGGATTTATCGGGGTCAAGGTCCACCTGGCGGAAAAGGTCAGCTTCGACGTCCTGCCGGTCTGGGAGAAAGAGGCGGCAGCCGTCTTTCCCAAGGCTAAAGCGGGAGACGCCGCAGCTTATAAAAAAATATATACCGCTGTTTTCACCGCCATTTTACTTCAATGCCAGGAATTGGACGTGCCGGTTCATCTTCACAGTGGTTTTACCGGCGGCACCTGGAACGGACCGATCCACAATGCGGACCCGTTCTTATTGGCCCCCTTTTTAAAGCACACCGAGTTTTTAAAAACTAAAATTGTTTTACTCCATGCCGGTTTTCCCTGGACCAAGCAGGCCGGCCAGATGGCCCATGGCTTTCCCCATGTCTGGGTGGATATGGGGCAGATGACGCCCTGGGCCTCTCTGCGCATCGCTGAATGTTACCGGGATGTGATGGCCTGGGCGCCGCTTTCCAAAATCGTTGTCGGCAGCGGCGGCCATGGGACGCCTGAAATTGCATGGTTGTCTGCTAAAACGGCTAAGATAGCCTTGGCGGAGGTTCTGGGGGATGCGGTGCGCCTCGGGTTAATAGAAAAGAAAGATGCTGAAATGGCAGGGCGCATGATTCTGCATGACAATGCCGCCCGCTTGTATGGACTTATTTAGATTTGAATATTTTACTTTATACTCAAACTTAGGGGCTTGAAAAAGCAATGAAGAAAACAGATAGGCCGAAAAGCCTGGTTACATTTATCACCGAAGACCTGGAAGAAAAAATATTAGAGGGAAAACTCAAACCGGGTCAGCGGCTGATTGAATCAGACCTCTGCAAAACATACGGGGTCAGTCAGACCCCTTTGCGGGAATCCCTTAGAATTTTAGAGAGCCAGGGGTATCTGGTACATGAACCGCGCAAGGGGGTTAGCGTCACCCAAATTACCCTGAACGATATTGAAGAAATCTATCATATAAGGGCCAGCCTGGAAAGTCTGGCACATTATTGGGCCGTAAAGAGATATGACCCTGAAGTGCTGGCTCAACTAAAAAATTTACAGAAACAGATGCGTCTTGAGGTCAGCAAAAAAAACGTAAAAGCTTATTTTGAACTAAACCTTAAATTTCATGAAATCCTTATCAATGCCTGCCGGAATAAACGGCTAATCAACATGATCCAGACCTTTGTCAAACAGACCAAACGCTATCGGACCGATATTCTGCAGAGCCCGGAAAGGCTCAAGCGTTCCATGGAAGCGCATGAAAAGATCATACGGTCATTTGAGGATAGGGACGCTGAAAAAGCGGAAAGGCTAAGGAAAGAAAGCATACTGGGGAATATCCAGGTTTTTGAAAAAAAGTTCAAGGAAGAGAAAACGAATTGAGTTAAGCGGTTCAGGCGGAAACCCGGTTCGTTTTAACCGCCACCCCCAGCAGCCACATGCCGGGGACTTCAAAGGACGCCTGCAGCGGCATTCCCCGATCCGCCAATGCGCTGCAAAAGTCACTGCCGCGGAATCGATTTTCGGTGGGATGCAGAAGGATATGGCGGGTGATAAAATTCCCGTACAAGGCCGGATAAAGTTCTTCCACATAAAATATCCCGCCCGGTTTTAATACCCGTTCGATTTCAGACAAGGCCGCCTGCCAGTCAGGCACATGATGCAGCACCCCGAAATCAAACACGGCGTTAAAAGACCGGTCCTTAAATGGAATTCGAATTGAGTCCGCCACCGAAAGCGTAATGTCTTTAACGAATTCGCTTCCCAGGTAGCGGCGGGCTTTTTGGATCATTTCGATATCCAGGTCCTGGGCGTGCATCAGGGCGGGATTAAAGGCCTGGCGGATGAGCCTGGCGCCGGCGCCGCGGCCGCAGCCGATTTCAAGAACGGCGGCCCCCGGTTTTAAAGGCATTTTCTTTTTCAGCCAGCCGATTTCAATACGTTGCTGAATTACCCGGGAAGGATTGTTGACGACCCAGCGTTCGGCCCAGTTCAGTTTCATATTTTAGACCCCTATTGCTTTTTACCGAGATGCACGACAGCGATGCCGTTAGTCAGCCGGCGAAAGACGACCCGCCTAAATCCGATACGTTTCAGTATATCGGCCAATTCGCCCGGCAACGGAAACGTCCGGATGGATTCCGGCAGGAGGGTGTAGGCTCTGCGGGAGCCGGCCAGCAGTTCACCCAGAAGCGGCATGATTTTAAATGAATAAAAATCATACAGAAAGCGGAACAAGGGGGCTGTGGGCTTGGAGAATTCCAGGCACATCAGTGTGCCGCCGGGCTTCAAGATCCGGTGCATCTCTGTAAATCCCTGTTCCATCCGAGTCACGTTACGGATGCCGAACCCCACCATGGCAGCATCAAAATAGTTGTCGGGAAAAGAAAGTGCCTCCGCGTTTCCCTGAACGTGTTGAATCTGGCGCCTGACGGAGGCATGGGTCGGTTTGGTTTTACCGGCTTGGATCATGGCGCGGTTGATATCAAACAGCACCACCCGGCCGGCCGTTCCGACTGATCGGTGTGCCAGGATCGAAAGATCGCCGGTCCCGCCGCAAACATCCAGAACCCGGTCGCCGGGCTTTAATTTCATCATCCGGATGGCCGAACGCTTCCAGAGATAATGGATGCCGAAACTCAAAAGCGTATTCATAAAATCATAGCGCTTGGCCACGGTTTCAAAATGAAGACAGGTCCGATGGACTTTTTCTTCCCGGGGAACTTTCTGGTATCCAAAATAGACGAGATCGTTCCGGTCCGTCTGCTCCCCGGAGCGGCCGATTTTGCTTTGCTCGTCCAGCCAGGTGGTTTTTTTTGAAAGCATCATGTGATCCTTTTGTTGCCGGTAGCGTTAAATTGTATATCAAAACGTGAGCCAAATTGCCAGAAGGCTTTAATAATAACGATATGAAATAAAATTCTTGATTATTTCCCTCATATCAACCTAAATGGTACTAAATTATTTCATGTCCAGATTTTGAATATGCGTTGGATGACGGGTATCAAACGCTTGAAAGGAAAGAGGTCCATATGAACCTTTTAAGAGTTGATCTTGCGTTGCAATGTCAAACAGCCGGCCGCGAACAATTTCATTTTATCTTGAAGGCGTCCTTTTTTTTTCTACTGCTTACGATAGCCCTGCCGGGAATACATGTTCCTGCTGCGGATGCGGCTGAAAGCCAAATCAATTGCCGTATCCACGATGGGGCCTGTACCCGGAGCCTGCCGGGACTCGACGTTACGCTGGACATCCGCCCGAAACCGGTCAAAGCCATGCAGGATCTGGTATTCAAGGTCTCGCTTGCAGGCGAAGGCCCGGACCAGACGCCGTATATCGATCTGGGAATGCCCGGGATGAAAATGGGTCCGAACCGGGTAATTTTAGAAAAAACATCCCGGACTGAGTATAGCGGAAAAGGCGTTATTGTGCGCTGCCCCAGCGGCCGCCGCACCTGGCAGACGACGGTCACGGTCCCGGGCAGGGGAAAAGCGGATTTTATTTTTGATGTTATCTATTGACGCACTGTATCTGATATTCTTTACGAGCGGATTTACCGTCGGCTTTGGCCACTGTATCGGCATGTGCGGACCCCTTGTGGTTTCTTTTTCTTTAAATTTAAAGTGGGTATGCACTTTACTCAACCGACCACATGGTGTAGTATGCGGTTATGGAGGAGCCAAGACACCCTGTTGCT
>JARGFK010000049.1 GCA_029211065.1 Desulfobacterales bacterium | reverse complement strand
CTGTGTCGCGCCAAATGATTATTGGAGGTAACCCTCTACATATAGTGGGCGGTTGAGTTAACTGCATACCCAGTAAAGAAAATTTCAGCAAAACAAAAATATAGGCGGGTTCTTGTAATTTATCTTTTGCCGCCTTCGGTATCAGGCCATCTTCAATAAGATCATTCACGCTTTAAAGGAATTTATCCGCAGCAACAAGGGAAAGGAGAAAGGGGGTGCGCAGGATTCGACCGGGTGTCTAAAATGTAGAAAGTATGATGATAGAAATCTCAAATCAACAATAACAGTCAATGCTTGAAGGAGAAGAATCTGATGAAAGGTAAAACACTGATCAAAACCGCTCTTTATGCAGGAGTTCTGTCATGTTGCATGGTGTTTTTAACAGTTCACGCTTTTGCGGAGCAAAAGAGATTTTCCATCGCCGGTGCAGGCGTCGGGCAATCCGCCTATATCCAGGCAGCCGCCGTCGCCGACTACATTTCAAAAAATTCACAAAAAATAGCGTTGACCGCCCAGACGACCAAGGGGTATGTCCACAATGCCCGCCTGGTAAACAACGGTGAAACCGATTTCGGTCTCTGCGGCACCACCATCATCTATCCGGGCTTGCTGGGAATCGAAAAGTTCAGCGACGGCAAGTTGACCAACATTCGGGGGGTAATCAACTCGGGCGATTCATTACATGCTTTTGTCACCCTTCAGGATCGGGGCATCAAAACCTTCAAGGACATGATCGGAAAGCGGGTCAATCTGGGGGCGCCGGGATCCAATACGCGCTATATCGCCGAATTGACGTTAAAGGCCTATGGCATCCTCGACAAGGTCCATGCGAGTTCTCTGGGTTTCGGCGGGTCGGCCGCCGCCATGATGGACGGCAAGATCGATGTGGCCTCATTTGCCAGCGCCCCGCCGGTTCCCGCCATCATGGAGCTGTTTTCAGCCAAGAAGGCCATGTTCGTAACCGTTGATGACGATATGATTGCCAAAATGATCAAAGAGCACCCCGCCTTTGTGAAGGTTGTGATACCGCCGAACACCTATGTGGGACAGACCCAGGCCGCCAATTGTCTGGGGTATCCCGCCTATCTGCTGGCGCACAAAGACATTCCGGATTGGGCGGTATATGAACTGATCAAGGAAATGATCACACCGCAGGCAAAGCAGCGGCTCATCACCGTATCGGACAAATGGTCGACCTTGAATGAAGATGATGTCCCCAAACTGCCGGGTATGTCTCAAATCGGCTTGATGCTTCACCCCGGCGCTGAAAAATTCTGGAAAGAGAAGGGTCTTGCAATTCCTGCGAATATTTCCAGTTTGAAATAAATTTTTGCAAGCGGATGCCAATAGGGAGGCGCGCTCCTTGTTCAGAGGCGCCTCCCCTTTGCCCTCGCACCTACGAACCCATATAACGATTATGCCACCGCTGCGTTTCGAAATGACAAGTTTCCAATTCGTTGTTGACGAAAATATGTTAGGGTCTCGCGGCAGAAGGAAAAAAGGAAAAGAGGGTCAGCATGGTGATGACAAACGGCCAGCAAAAATTCTGGAACAAATGCCTGGCAATTTTAGGTTCGGAACTGGTAGACACAAGGTCGCCCAAGGGGGTTACGGAAATACTGACCGTTTCCCTGGCGGTATCGCTTTCTCTCTTCATGATCATATGCGCATTGACGGTCGTCTCCTTTTATATATTTTTGACGGTTTATTTTGGTTTGACGACCGTGCTGGTTTTCATTCTTTATCCTGCCAGAAAAAAATCGCCCGAGCGCATCACAGTGGTCGACTTCCTGCTGATAGCGGCCACCATCGCCATGGTGGTCTACTTTATCACCCAGTTCGAGGCCATGGAAGATCGCGTGGGATCGCTTTCGCAACAGGACTTCTTTTTTGGAACCCTTGCGGTGATCGTATCCCTTGAATCCTGTCGAAGGGTCCTCGGCCCGCTGTTGCCCGGATTGGGAGTGCTGCTGCTGGTCTATTGCCTGTTCGGGGCTTATTTCCCCGGCGATCTGGCCCATAAAGGCTTTTCCCTGCAGCGGGTGTTTGAATATCTTTACAGCCTGGAAGGCATCTTCGGGGTTATCACGCGTACGTACGCCTCCTATATTTTTCTTTTTATCCTGTTCGGGTCCTTTCTGATCGCCACCAAAACCGGGGATTTCTTTATTGATATGGCGCTCTGCCTGGTGGGGCGGGGCAAGGGAGGGGCCGCCAAGGTGGCCGTTCTCGGCAGCGGCTTTATCGGTTCCATTGTGGGAAGCGGTTCGGCAAACGTAGCCATTACCGGCATCTTTACCATCCCCATGATGATAAAAACGGGGTTTAAACCCCATATCGCAGCGGCCATCGAAGCAGCGGCCTCCATCGGGGGCCACATTACGCCGCCGGTCATGGGATCGGTGATATTCCTGCTGGCTTCGCTGACGAACACCCCCTACATCGATATTGTCATCATATCGATTGTTCCGGCAATTCTCTGGTATTTTTCACTGTATGTCGCGATTCATTTCTATGCCGCCAAATACGGGCTGACAGGAATGAAAAAAGAAGAACTGCCTGATTTCTGGAGTACGTTCCGGAAAGGCTGGCCGCTGATGATTCCGGTCGTGATGCTGATCGTCATGCTGGCCATGCGCTATTCCCCCCATATGGCGGCGGTTTATTCAATATTCGGCATGTTTGTCATCGCCATGCTGAAAAAGGAGACCCGCTTTTCACCCCGTTCGCTGATCCGGACATTGTCCAACGGCGCCAAAGGCTCCCTGGCGCTGGGGGCCACCGCCGGCACCATGGGAATCATCCTCGGGGGCATCACCTTTCCGGGCCTGGCCTTGAAGTTTTCTTCCCTGATTATTTCCTATTCGCACAATATCCTCCCCCTCGCCCTTGTATTGATACTGTTGGCCGCCTATGTTCTCGGCATGGGAATGACGGTTACGCCTGCCTATGTCGTACTGGCGATCCTGGCGGCGCCGGCCATGATCGAAATGGGCGTCCCCCTTTTAACGGCCCATCTCGCCATTGTCTGGTTCACCCAGTCTTCGCCGCTGACGCCTCCCTTTTGCCTGGCCGCTTTCGTCGGCGCCGGCATCGCCAAGGCAAATCCCATGAAGACCGGTTTTGCGTCCGTACGGCTGGGTTTCGTCATGTATGTCGTGCCTTTCATTATGGTATATCGGCCCGCGTTTCTGATGAATGCCGCCTGGTGGGAAATCTGCCTGAGTTACATTGCCAGTTTTATCGCCGTCGGGGTTATCGCTATTTCAATCATCGGTTTCTTTAAGGGACCTTTAAGATGGTTCACCCGAATATTATTAACACTATCCGCTGGTCTGCTGCTTTTCGGCGACCCCTTGGTTAAATTGGTAGGTATAGTTGTCATGCTGTCCGTGGCTTACAAAAACAAAATGATTATAAATACGGCCCCGGCATGATGAATGAATATGTATTGTTTTGAAGCAAAGGTGGACAACTGCTGTGGAGCCCTGCAGACGCCTCTCAAAACGGCAATGAAAGGAACGAATAATAATGGCTACGACATATGTCGGCAAATCGGTTCCCCGGTTGGATGCGCTGGATAAAGTCACCGGGCATGCGGTCTATACCGCCGATATTGAATTACCGGGAATGCTCTATGGCGCCGTCCTGAGAAGCACGCTGCCCCACGCCAGGATCCGCAGCATCGATACCAGTTTCGCAAAAAAAATGCCCGGCGTGCGGGCGGTGGTAACCGGCAGGGATTTCCCGTTTCTCTTCGGCACCATGATCAAGGACCAGCCTTTTCTGGCCCTGGACAAGGTTCGCTATATCGGCGAACCGGTGGCCGCGGTGGCCGCTGAGACGGAAGCGCTGGCCCAGGAGGCTGTTCAAAAAATAAAGGTGACATATGAAGAACTGCCGGCTGTTTTCGACCCCCATGAAGCCATAAAAGAAAGCGCGCCGATTATCCATGAACATATGGCCGATTATTACGGCACCAAATATTACAACAGCGTCGCCGGTTCGAACATCTGCACCCTGCGGACCTATTCCCTGGGAAACATGGATCAGGGTTTTCAGGAGTCGGATGAAATTTTCGAAGATGAATTTTTCGTGCATGCCGTCGCCCATACCCCCATGGAAACCCATGCGGCCGCCGCTCAGTTTAACGGCGCCGGCAACGCCTATACCGTCTGGTCCTCCACCGACGGGCCGCACCGCCGCATGAAAGAGCTGAGCGATGCCCTCGCTATTCCCATCAATCACGTGCGGATCATATCCTCTTACTCCGGCGGCGGTTTCGGCGGCAAAGGAAACCTGGTGGCCGAAGCCGTGGCCGTGGCCCTGGCCCGGTTTACCCGGGGCCGGCCGGTCAAGGTGCTGTTTTCCAGAGAGGAGGAGCTGACGGCTTCGCAAACCCGCATCGCAGCTTCGGTCAAGCTGAAAACCGGCATGAAGAAAGACGGGACTTTCCTGGCGCGCAGGGCCGAACTGGTCTGGGACAACGGCGCCTACAGCTCCAAAGCGCCCGATGTCGCCGTGCGGGGCGCATTGACGGTTTTCGGCCCTTATCGCATTCCCAACATCGAACTTTTATCGCGCCTGGTTTACACCAACAAGGAAATCAGCGGGGCCTACCGCGGCTACGGCACCACCCAGGTCACCTTTGCCTGTGAACAGCAGATGGATATCATCGCGGAAAAGATGGGATTCGATCCCCTGGAAATCAGACTGAAAAACGGATACGTGGAGGGTGATCCCTACATCAACGGCCAACGACTCCACAGCGTCGGCTTGAAAGAAACCCTGACGCAGGCCTGCAACGGTATCGGCTGGAAAGACAAAAAGCCGGCCGGCGACGGAACCAAAATCCGCGGCAGGGGCATGGCCACCACCATAAAGGGAACCGCGACCCCCTCTGATTCCAGCTGTTTTATCAAGCTCAACCAGGACGGCAGCGTCACCCTGATCTGCAGTTCGGTGGAAGTCGGCGCCGGCCAGAAAACGGTCCTGGCGCAAATGGCCGCGGATTCAATCGGCGTACCTTTGGGCGTCATCTCGGTTCCCAACTCCGACACCATGATTTCACCATATGATTTCGGCGTCACCTCCAGCCGGACCACCTTTCACATGGGCACTGCCGTAAAGCGGGCCGGCATGAAGCTGAGAAAAAAGATCCTGTCGCTTGCCGCGGAAATTCTTTCAGCCGACCCCGCCGGCCTGGACCTTGATAACGGCCTGGTGACGGTCTCCGGCAGGGATGAACGGCTGGATTTAAAAAGTTTAATGGAGAAAAAATTCGGCGGCAAGGGCGGCACCCTCATCTCAGAAGGACATTTTTCTCCGGCCGGATCATCCCTGCTGGCGGCCTCTTCGGGGCTTGAATCCATGAGCAGCATCTTCTGGAAATTTGCCACCCACGCGGTGGAGGTGGAAGTGGATACCGAGACCGGAACGGTGCGTCTTGTAAAAGTTGCGGCCGCCCATGACGTGGGCCGGGCCATCAACCCGAGGGGATGCGAGCAGCAGATCGAAGGCGCCGTCATCATGGGGATGTCCAATGCCATGCTGGAGGAATTCAAGTTTGAGAACGGACGTATTGTAAATGACACCCTGGCCGATTATAAATTGGCCACCATGGAGGATTTGCCCGAAATCGTCTCGATCCTGGTGGAATCCGACCATTGCGAAGCACCCTTCGGCGCCAAAGGGATCGGAGAGCCGGCTGCCGCGCCCACCGCCCCGGCCATTGCCAATGCCATCTATGATGCCGTCGGGGTTCGCATCAGGGAACTGCCCATCACACCGGAGAAAATCCTGGCCGGGTTGCGAAAAAAAGAAAGAAACCCCATATGACTGCAGCACAATCAGGTAAAAAAGAAAATACGAAAATCGTTAAAACCCTCTGCAACATGTGCACGAACCACTGCGGCATCGATGTTCACCTGAATAGTGCCGGCATTGAAAAGATAACCGGGATGAAGGAACATCCCTTTCACCGGCCGTGCCCCAAGGCCCTTGCGATTCCTGAAATGATTTACGCAAAGGAGCGGGTCACCACCCCCCTGCGAAAGGTGAACGGGGCCTTTCAGGAAATCGGCTGGGAAGAAGCTTTTTCGTTTGTGGTGGACCGGCTGACCGCGATCCGGAAAAAATTCGGCGCCGGCGCCGTTGTCCCCTTTGCCGGCAACGGACTGGCCTGCCGCTCGACCCCCCAGATCGTCAAGCGGTTTGCCCAGGCATTCGGCAGCCCCAATTTCATATCCGGCGCCTGGACCTGTTTTGCCGCCCGGGACATGGCGTTTAAACTGACAGTGGGCTCTCTCCCCAATGCCGATTATTCCCCCGACAACAAATGCATGCTGCTGTGGGGTAAAAATCCCCAGACCAGCTCCGCTCCGGAATGGCAGGGCGTCAAGACCTCCCTGGCCGGGGGCGCAAAGCTCATCGTGATCGACCCGGTTGCAACACCCCTGGCGAAAAAAGCCGATATCCATGCCCGGATCCGCCCGGGCACCGACTGTGCCCTGGCCCTTGGTTTACTGAATGTCATTATCCGTGAAGACCTGTATGATAAAGATTTCGTAAATAATTGGACGATCGGTTTCGACAAGCTGGTTGAACATGTCCGGAATTTCACTCCCCAAAAGGTCGCGGACATCACCTGGGTCCCGGCCGAAACCGTAACCGCCCTGGCACGGATGTATGCAGCCCATAAGCCCGCCAGCATATCCGTCGGTGTTGCCCTGGAACATTGCAGCAACGGCATCCAGACCATGCGGGCAATCGCAACCCTGATGGCCATTTGCGGCAACCTTGAAATTTCCGGCGGCAACCTGACGTTTCCGAGTCTGAAGCTGAAAAGCATGGGCCTTCCGGACCGGGTCGAAAATACAGCGCCCCTGGGAGCCGAATTTCCGCTCTTTACCGAAAATCGCAAGCATACGGCCGGCACCCGGCTAACGGATGCCATCCTTACCCAGAAGCCCTATCCCATCAAGGCGGTCCTGGTCATCGGCGGCAATCCCCTCGTCAACTGGCCCAATTCCGAAAAAGTCAAAAGGGCTTTTGAATCGCTGGACTTTCTGCTGGTTCAGGACCTGTTCATAACCGATACGGCCCGGATTGCCGACATTTTTCTGCCGGCCGCAAGCGATCAGGAGACCGAAGACCTGCGAAACACGTACTTTGACCATAATGGCCTCCCCCTCATCGCCAAGTCCAACAAAGTCATCGAACCGGTGGGCGACTGTATGGAGGACTGGAAGATCCTGTGCGAAATCGGACGGCGCATGGGCTATACAAAATATTTTCCATGGAAGACCGCTGATGAACTCAATGCCGAATTGTTGGAACCCACGCCGTTTTCCCTGGAAGATCTGAATAAACAGCCCGGCGGGACCCTTTTCCGGCAAAGAGAACTTCAAACCTATCTGCGCGACGGCTTTAAAACCGATTCAAAAAAAGTGGAAATCTATTCGGAAAAGATGGCCCGGCTGGGTTATGATCCACTTCCGACCTTTCATGAACCTGTGGAAAGTCCCGTCAGCAGACCGGATCTTGCAAAACAATACCCCTATGTTCTCATGACCGGCGCCAGAACAAAGGGCTATACCCATTCCCGCTTCCGGCAATTGGAAAGTTTAAAAAACTTATATCCGGACCCGCTGGTGGAATTAAACACCCAAACGGCCCGCCGTCTCGGCATCAGGACCGGACAGGCCGTAACCCTCGAATCACCGCGCGGCAGCATTCAGGCCGCCGCCCACCTGACCGAAAGCATCCACCCGGGCGTGGTGGCCATCTTGAGCGGCTGGAGTCGTGACTCCGGCGGCAGCGCCAACTCTCTGACGGATGACATGGCGGTGGATCCGGTTTCGGGCTTCCCGGAATTCCGGGCGCTGTTGTGTAATATCAAAGCGGGGGTATCGGTTGAAGGCTGAAGAAGTCGGCGGGTTACGTGTTGCAGGATCAAAGAAAAGAAGGCAGTCGGCTGCCGCAGCTTATCCCTTGTTACTTGTCACTTGTTACCCGTCACCCGTAACTCGTAACCCGTAACTCGTAACCCGTAACTCGTGAATCGTCACTTATAACATGTCACCGTTTTAATGGAGGTTCAGCAT
This sequence comes from Desulfobacterales bacterium, assembly GCA_029211065.1. Lineage (NCBI taxonomy): Bacteria > Pseudomonadati > Thermodesulfobacteriota > Desulfobacteria > Desulfobacterales > Desulfobacterales bacterium. Next base: position 24,672 of record JARGFK010000049.1, on the reverse strand, counting down.
GAAGTTCATGACCATTGATGATATTCCGGGACGCGTCCCGCCCCAGCATTATGATCTCCTCGGCCGGGTGCTTGCGGACGAATCCCTGGGCGTCAAGGCCTTTAAAGTGTCCTACACCCGTATGGAAAAAACCGGACGGTGCGACCCCCATGTCCATGAAAACGGCGAGCAGCTTTTTATCGTGCTCAAAGGCGCCATGATGTTTGTGTCGAAAGAGGGGGGGCGTCCTCTCAGGCAGGGCCAGGCGGTTCTGGTTCTCCGCGGTGAGGAGCATTCCAATTTCAACATTGCCGATGATACAACCGAATATATCACCGTTACCGCCACGTCTTAATGAAAAAGAAGAACCGCAAAGGCGCAAAGGACGCAAAGAGTTTTATTTTTCGTACCGGCCCTGCAAGAGGGTCCCAGGGCTCGGCACACAACCATCCTGGATGTAGAATTGAATTGCGATTAAGAGGTGAATCAGAACAAAATGATCAATCTGGCACTGATTGGGTGCGGCAACTTCTCGAACAGTCTCGCCACGGCGCTTCTGAAAAGTAAACAGGCAAGATTCTCTTGACTTGCCGGTTGCAACTTGTGATATCTGTACCCCTGATTAAACTAGGGAATTCAAATTAAAGATCGTAACCCAGGGCAAAAAATGAACAAAACCGTTCTTCTCATCGCAACGTTTGATACCAAGAGTGCCGAGGCCCTTTATCTGAAGGCCCAGATAGAAGCCCTCGAATTCGCGGTACTGACCATGGATGCCGGTATCTTAAAGCCCCCCGGCACGCCCGTTGACATCGACCGCGCCACGATTGCGCAACGCGGGGGAACACCCATCGAAACGGCGTTGGCTGCCAATGACAAAGGCGCCGCTATCCTGAACATGATGAGCGGCGTTGCCGTTCTCACCCGCGAGCTGTATGAACAGGGCCGCTTTGGGGCGGCTATCGGCATCGGCGGCGCCCAGGGGACCGACATCGCCACAGCCGGTATGCGGGCGCTTCCCATCGGGGTGCCCAAATTCATGGTTTCCACGGTTGCCTCGGGCCAGACCCCGTTTGGTCCCTTTGTCGGCACCCGGGATGTCACCCTGATGCATTCGGTCGCCGACATCCAGGGGCTTAATTTTTTGACCCGTCGCATTCTGAAGAACGCTGCCGGGGCTGTCTGCGGCATGCTGGAACAATTTTGCAAAGAAGACATCCAACCGGTCGGCCTGCCGGTTGCCATGTCCATGATGGGCACCACCACGCCGGGTTCGCTCTATTGCAAGAAGAAGCTGGAAGACAAGGGGTTTGAAATTGTGACCTTTCATCAAAACGGCACCGGCGGCGTGGCCATGGATGAAATGGTCCGCAGCGGCGCTTTTCGGGCGGTACTGGATCTATCCCTGCATGAAGTTGCCGATCGCTTTATGGGAGGGCTGCATGGCGCCATCCGCGCGGATCGCCTGGAGGCGGCTGCCGACATGGGAATTCCCCAGGTAGTTGTGCCGGGGGGGGTCAACTACATGGTACTGGGTCCCCTAAAGGGCCTTTCGGAAAGCATCCGTTCCCGCAAGCTGATCGTACACAACCCGAATTTAACCCTGGTGCGATTGACCCCGGATGAACTCAGCCGGGTCGGAAAAATCGTAGCGGACAAACTCAACCGGTCCCGATCAGCCTGCCGGGTATTTATCCCTTTAAAGGGCTTTTCCTACCCGGACCGGGATGGACTCCCCCATTGGGAGCCCGAAGGCAACCGCGCATTCATTGAAAGCCTGAAAAACAATCTCAAGGATACCATTTCCATCAAGGAAATAGACGCCCACATCAATGATCCGGAGTTCATGGATCATGTCGTGGAATCGTTTTTGGATATTATGGCTAAGGAGGAAAAATGACGTTAAAACGGCTCGAAAATAGAGCGGCAATCGTTACCGGGGCGGCCCAGGGAATGGGGTTGGCAATCGCAAAGGCCCTTTTACAGGAGGGCGCGAATGTGGCCATCGCCGACATCGATAAGGCGGCAGTGGATTCGGCCTGCAAAGAATTGGACCAAGGCGGCAAGCGCGTTATCGGAGAAAAGATCGATGTCCGAAATAAATCCGACGTTGTCCAGTTTGTCAAAAAAGTACACGGGTTGTGGGGACATATCGATATTCTGGTCAACAACGCCGGCGGGGCCTTGCGGACGCCGCATCTCCTCGCTGAAATCGAGGAAAAAGACTGGAACCTGGTTGTCGATGTAAATCTCAAAGGCGCTTTTTTCTTTTGCCAGGCGGTAATCCCCTTCATGGCGCAACAGAAGAGCGGGTCCATCATCAATATGTCGGCTTTGGCCGGGCACTGGCGGGCTTCGCTGGCGGGCGTCCAATACACGGCTTCCAAGGCCGGCACCGAGGGGCTGACGCGGCAGCTTGCCTTTGATTGGGGAAAATCCAACATTCGCGTTAACGCGGTGGCGCCCACGGTCACGTTGACCGGCGACCGCATTCAGGCCCTCTGGGATGCCAAAGGCGGGGACGCCCAGGATAAAGTGCTGGCGGCCATCCCCCTCGGCCGTTTGGGAACCATGGAAGAAGTCGCCGCCGTCGTGGTGTTTCTGGCATCCGACGAATCCGGCTATATCACCGGCCAGACCATCGATATCTCCGGCGGGCGGTATCTTCGCTGAGTGCTTCAAGCCCTTTTCGGGGATAATCCGTTGGCACATCCCGTCTTTTTTTAATGGATAATTATAGAGGAGAAAGTCATGTCAGAGGAGAAAAAGAAGTACCGTTTTTTATTCATCCAGCCTTTTCAGCTCCCCAAGAACGCCCGGCATGCCGACAAGTTTCACACGCCCGGTCTGTCCAAAGAAAAACTGCTGCGAATGGACTATCTCAATATCCGGCCTTTGCTGGAAGACGTTGAGTGGGACATTCACCCCGGCCCGGTCGCCCCTTACGGAGACTGGGCGGTGGAAACCCGTGAAGAATTCTGCCACGTGGCCGCAGCCCGCCTGCCCATCGTGCGTGAAGCCTGTGAAAGCGGCAAATATAACGCCATTATCCTTCTGGGCGGCGGTGAACCCGGATTCATGGAAGCACGCGAGATCGCCCGGCCGTTCGGCATACCGGTGACGTCCTGCGCCTTTTCCCAGATGCACATTGCCTCCATGCTGGGCAACAAGTTCAGCATCATCGATTTTACCGAGGTTCATAATATGTTCTATTATGAACTCGTGGTCAAGCACCGGTTTACCGACCGCTGCGCTTCCATCCGCAACATCAACTTCTATCACGGCCGGGCCGGCTATGAGGATGAGAGCACCATCGACCAGGAGCGTGACAAGGCCCTGCGCGGCGAACCCTCCGAAGCGGTGGAGCGCGCCGTCAGGGAAGCCGTCGCCGCCATCGAGGAAGACGGCGCCGAGGTCATTACCTTCGGCTGCTCGGATGTTTTCTGGCTCCAGTCTTTTCTGCAAAAGCGCCTGGGTGACATCGGCTGGGAAATCCCGATTCTGGAAGGATACAGCAGCGCCATTGTGCTGGCCAAGCTCTTCGTCAACCTGGGGGTTGACGCCAGCGGTTTGAAGTTCCCCGGCGAACGCCCCAAAAAATGGCGCCGAAAAAAGGTTTTTTGAAAGAGTTACGGGTTTCACGTCACGCGTTGCGGGTTAAATAAAAAGTTTGGAAGAACAGTTAAAGGGCTGAACCGCGAAGGCGCAAAGGACGCAAGGGGGTTTATTTTCTGTACCGACCCTGTAAGAGAAACTCAGGACACGTTACACAGCCATGCCTTGCAAACAAATTGAAGTAAGCGCTATAATTCGAATGATTGCATGAAAGATGGATTACGGCACCCCAAGGAATCAATCTTTAGGGTAGACTTCTTTGCGCGAATTGACAGCCGGCCATTATTTTCCCGGCCGGCTACCCGATTCGCGCAAAAAACTTCGCGTACTTAGCGCCTTCGCGGTTCGTCTTTGCTGAAAGCGCTGATGCACTAGGAAAAATTGAAAGGAGAAAAAACCTTGAGCAAATTAAAACGCGTATTGCTGCCGCAGCCGATAGAAGTTGAAGCCATCGCTCTGCTGGAAGGGGCCGGCTGTAAAATTGTCACGGCCCGGAATCCGAAGCCTGAAACCGTAATCCCCCTGCTGCCCGACGCCGAAGCGATCGTTCTTCGCACCGGCATCAAAATCACCCGGGACCTGATCTCCCGGGCTGAAAATCTGAAGATTATCGCCCGCACCGGCGGCGGCGTTGACAATGTCGATGTTGCGGCAGCGACGGAAAGGGGGGTGATCGTCACCTCCAACGTCGGCGTCAACACGATCAGTGTGGTGGAGCACGCCCTGTCCCTCATGCTGGCGCTGTCCAAGCAACTTTCCCTGATGGACCGCTCGGTTCGCTCCGGCCAGTTTTCAGTTCGTTTCCAAAACCTGCCCCGGGACCTGCGCGGCCAGACCCTGGGATTGATGGGTTTCGGCCGGATCGGCTCGACCCTCGGAGAGGCCTGCCGCCAGATCTTCGGGATGAAGGTGCTGGCGTATGACCCCTTCCTGCCGGAAGAATTAAAACAATCTGCCGGGAATGGCGTCAAATTTGTCGCCCGCGAAACCCTCTTCAGCCAGTCGGATATTATTTCCATCCATATCCCCCTGACGGAAGGGACACGCCATGCGGTGGGCGCCAAAGAGTTCGCCATGATGAAGCCGGAGGCGCTCCTGATCAACACCTCCCGCGGCCCGGTTGTTGATGAAGCTGCGCTGGCCGAGGCGCTGCAGGAAAAAAAGATAGGGGGCGCCGGCCTGGATGTTCTGGAACAGGAACCGCCTGCCGCCGACAGCAAGCTGCTGAAACTTGACAATGTCATCCTGACCCCGCACACGGCTGCCCTGACCCGTGAATGCGTCATCCGCATGGCCACAGAAGCGGCCGAATGCGTCATTGATGTTCTGACGGGAAAGGAACCCCGGAATATCGCCAATCGCGACGTTTTGAAAAATAAACGCTGGGAGCATCTGGTGGGGCGATAGTACCAATTAATAGGCTCTGAGAATTAGGTATTTTATACTGTAACAAACACTAAAGTTGGAGGTAATGAATGAAAACCAAGCTTGCGGGCGTTTTTGCCCCCATCACCACCCCGTTCGTCAATGAAGAAGTTTCTCTGAAAAAATTTAAATCGAACATACAGAAATACAACAAAACCCCGCTGGCCGGCATCTTTGTCCTGGGCAGCAACGGTGAAAGCAAAAGCCTGACCGAGAGTGAAAAAATCAGTCTGCTCGAAGTGGTCCTGGCCGAAAGGGGCGACCACCAGATGGTCATGGCCGGCACCGGATATGAATCCACCCGGCAGACCATCAGCTTCAGCAAAAAAGTCGCCGGGATGGGGGTGGACTGCGTCTCCGTGGTAACACCTTCTTATTTCAAAAAGCAGATGACCGATGACGCCCTCATCGCCATGTATACCGAGGTGGCCGAGGCCCTCACGGTTCCCGTCATCATATACAACGCCCCAGGATTTACGGGCGTCACGGTGTCCCCAAAAGTGGTCAAGGCTCTGGCATCCCACCCCAATATTGCCGGCATGAAGGACTCTTCCACCGGCAACATGAGCAGCTACCTGCTGGCCGCCCAGGGGGCCGACTTCAACGTCCTGGCCGGAACGGTGAGCACCCTGCTCCCTTCCATGATGCTGGGGGCCACCGGAGGCGTCGTATCTCTGGCCAATGCGTTTCCCGCTTCATCCTGTGACCTGTATGACCGCCACCTCGCCGGCGATGCGGCAGCTGCGCTCAAGCTCCATAACACCCTCTATGTTCTCAACCAGTCGGTGTCCGGCAGTTTCGGCGTTGCCGGCGTCAAGTATGCCATGGAGCTGGGCGGCTTTCACGGCGGCGATCCCCGCAAACCTTTGCTGTCCCTGAAAGAAAAGGATAAAGAAAGCATCCGGGCGGCGGCGAAGGCAGCCGGTATGATATAGGCGTTGCGCGTCACGGGTTGCGTGGCGATGACGTTGTAGGGAGCGACGTCCCCGTCGATCCGCAACCGAACAAGGCTGAGAAGATGCAGGAGTTACGGGTAAAAACGAGACAGCAGGACTGAGTGAGGAGGTTCAACATGAAATTATTCCACACCGAAGACTACATTCGGATGAAAAACCCGACGCCGGGCCAGCTCCATCGGCCCAATATCGTAACGGCTGAGGACAAGGCCAAAGACATGGGCGGCATGTTCGGCCTGCTGCCTCCCGGCAGCCGAGTGCCGTATCATTACCATAAAACCCGCGAATCCGTTTTGATGATCATCAGCGGACATGGGATTGAAATCGTTGAGGGTGAAGAATTCCCCGTCAAGGCCGGAGATGTGATGTTTATCCCTGCCGGCGAAAAACACGCCATCATCAACCAATCGGAACAGGATCTGCGCTACCTTGAATTCTTTACCTGCCCGCCGGTCGGGGCCGACTTTGTTGAAGTGAAATAAAGCAATGAAACAGAAACGAGTCCGGCTGGCAATTATCGGAACCGGCGCATGGTCGGGCGCTATCGGCAACGCCATGGTAAAAAGCGAGCGGGTCAAACTCGTCACCTGTTTTGATCCGATTGTCTCGAAAAGAGAAGCGTTCAGCCTAAAATTCGGCTGTGATCAGGAAAAAAGTCTGGCAGACGTCCTCAAAAGGGATGATGTTGAAGGGGTTCATTTGACCACCCCAAATGCCCTGCATGCCGATCAGACCCTAATGGCCGCCCGGCATGGCAAGCACGTGTTCGTGGACAAACCCATTGCCAATACCATTGCCGACGCGGAAAAAATGATCGCGGCCTGCAGCGATGCCGGTGTCGTCCTGATGGTGGGCCAGCATCTGCGCCGCCTGGCGGGTTTCCGAAAAATCAAGGAGCTGCTGCTGGCCGGCGCCATTGGGGATTTCATCCAGGTGGACGCCAATTTTTCCCAGAACCTGGGGTTTGCCCTGACGCCGGACGCTTTCCGCTGGTCCGGCAACGACAGCGGATGCCCGGCCGGCGCACTGATGACACTGGGCATCCACCATGCCGATCTGTTTAATTATCTTTTCGGACCCATCACGGACGTTTTTTCTTTTTTTTCCAAACTCTATATTCCGGCGCCGGTGGAAGACGTCACCACCACCATTATGCGGTTTGGATCCGGCGCGCTGGGGTACCTGGGTTCCAACTATGCGTCGCCCAAAGCCCTCTGGGTTTACGTTTACGGAACGGAAGCCAATCTGCAGTGCACGGTTACGCTTCAGGAACTTCCTTTTGAGGCGTATCTGCTCCGGTGGCAAATGATCGATGCGGACACCTCTTTGCAGATATACAAAAAGGGAAAAACCGGGGCGGAAAATATCCCGCTGCAGCAGGGAAACCCCATCTTGGAAGAAATCGAAGAGTTTGCCGACTGCATCCGGACCGGAGCGCAGCCTGAAACCGACGGGGAAAGCGCGCTGGCAGCCCTGGCCCTGATCCGCACGTCAATAGAATCGGCCCGGACGGGAGAAAAAACCACCGTTCAAGCTAAATAAAAAATAAGCTGGGAGGCCGGGAGGCTCAAAAGTATAATCTTTAACATGTTAGCGTCAAAGCACCGTGTCATTCAAACAAAACGTAGAGTGTTTCCAAACCCTTGAACCTTGAACCCTTGAACCCCTTTCTCCCCTTAACGGCCCTTCTGATTGTCTTTCTCCCGCAGCGCCGCCAGAACCTTGTCCGGCGTAATGGGCAGATCCTTGATGCGAACCCCCACCGCATTGTAGATGGCATTGGCAATGGCCGGTGCGGTGGCGGCGGCAGCCGGCTCGCCGATCCCCTTGACAACCGCAAGGGCTTCCCTGTCCGGTTCGGCTTCCACGAAGATGGAAACGATCTTGGGCAGATCTTCCATGGTGGCCAGCTTGTAATCGGAAAGGCTGTCATTTAAGATCCGCCCGTTTTCCATTTTAAATTCCTCAAAGAGCGTGTTGGAAATCCCCAAAATAACCGACCCCTCTATCTGCTGCTCGCACCCCACCGGATTAATGGCCCGGCCGATATCGTGAGCGGCTGCAACGTTCAGGACCTTCACAACCCCGGTCTCCGTATCCACCTCCACTTCAGCGGCGTGGGTGGCAAACATCCAGAAAATGCTGCTGATCCCCTTAAGCCCCTCCCGGGCTTCCAGGACCGGGTTGCCGGCAGGTGTAAAGTGTCCCTCGCCGAAAATGGCCCCGCTCTTGTTGTTGAACTTTTTCGAGAGCAGTTCCTTCAGGGTCATTCGTTGGCCGACGCCTGTTTCAATGATGTTTCCCTCGAACAGCGACAGGCGCTCCGGGTCTGTCGCTAATACTTCGGCGGCTATGCCAAGGAGCCGCTTGCGTACATCCCGGCCGGCCTGTTGAACGCAGTTGCCCATATGATAGGTCGTCCGGCTGGAGGAAACCCCGTGGTCGTAAGGCGTTATCGCAGTATCCGGGTTGGGAACGGAAACAGCCGAAAGCGGAACCCCCACCGCATCGGCCGCGATCTGGGCCATCATCGTCTGTTCGCCGGCCCCGATTTCCGATGAACTGCTGAAGACGGTCACCCCCCCGTCCATATCGACCTTGATGGCGCAAAAAGAATCGGTGGGCGTCGCCGTGCTCTTTAGCATCGTTGCAATCCCCTTGCCCCGGCGCCGTGTCGGGGAAGGACTTGTGCTGTCTTTTTCAAGCTTGATCTCACGGCCGGCTTTTTCAATGGTTTCTTTTACCCGGACATCCCGCATAATCTGGCCATTGATGTAAGCGTCGCCCTCCACATACGCGTTCTTAAGCCGTATCGTCAGGGGATCAATGCCCAGTTTTGCGGCAATGATATCCATCTGCACCTCGCACGCCCAGGTTACCTGGGTGGTGCCGAAGCCCCGGTAAGAACCGGTTGTCTCCTTATTGGTGTAGACGAGCCTGGAGACCAGATCCAGGTTGGGAATGCGGTAGGGACCCAGGATGGTCAGGACGCCCCGGTTGGCGACTCCGGGTGCGTTGGATATATATGCCCCGTTGTCCCAGACGATCTCAGCCCGGCGGGCGGTAAAGGTGCCGTCTTTTCTGACGCCGGTGGTGAGCTTCATAAAAGCAGCCAGACGGGTCTGGGTGGCGGTCAGCGCCTCGGCCCTGGAGAATACCACTTTGACCGGCCGGCCGTGGGTGAACCGGGCCAGGGCCACGGCAATGGCTTCCGCCCGCAGCGTATTCTTGCCGCCGTAAGAGCCGCCCACATATGGGACGATAAACCGGATCCGGGTATGGGCAAGGCCCAGCGCATCCGCCAGTTCCTTATGCAGCCGCTGGGGTCTGTCGCTAGGCGACCAGACGGTATAATGCCCGTCCAGGGGCGTGAACTGAGCGATTGCGGTATGGGGCTCCATGGTCACATGGGACAGGGCCTGGGCCGAAAAGGAATCCTCGAAAATCTCATCCGCTTCCGCAAACCCTTTCTCCACATCCCCGAGGCTGAATTTGCGGGAAACGCAGATATTCGTATGGGGAACCATGCTGGCGGGAATGTTGCGCGTATATTTTTCAAAATCCGGATGAATCAGCGGCGCGCCTTCGGCCATTGCCTCGCGGGGATCGAAAACCGCCGGCAGTTCTCTATATTTCACCCGAATTTTTTCCAGCGCTTCCAGGGCCTGGGCTTCGGTTTCGGCCGCAACCGCCGCAACCGGATCGCCCACAAAGCGCACCCGATCAACGGCCAGAAAGGGCTGATCCCTGACCATATCGCCGAAATAGCAGGGAAAGTCTTTTCCCGTCACAACCGCTCTGACCCCCGGCGCCTTCAACGCAGCGGAAGTATCTATCTCAACGATATCGGCATGGGGGTAGGGGCTTCTGAGCGTTGCACCATGGAGCATGCCGGGAAGTTCGATATCAATCCCGTATACGGCATTTCCGGTCACTTTGGCGGGCGCGTCCACCCGCAACACCCGTTTGCCTACATACCCTGCTGAACCCTTCTGAGACATCATTTCCGCTCCCCTTTGCCCACCGCCTGAACCGAATTGAGAATTTTCTGGTAAGAGCCGCACCTGCAGAGAATACCGCCCAGGGCCTGTTTGATCTCTCCCTCGGCAGGATCCGGATTTTTATCCAGAAGCGCCTTGGTGGTCAGGATCATGGCAGGCGTACAGAAGCCGCACTGGACCGCGCCGTTGTCGATAAAGCTCTGCTGCACGGGATGGAGTTTTCCGTCTTCGGCCAGGCCTTCAATGGTGGTGACCCGCCGCCCATTGGCATCCACCGCCAGGACCAGACAGGAGTTAACCGGTTTTCCGTCAAGCAGCACGATGCAAGTGCCGCAATCTCCGAGGCCGCAACCCTCCTTGGTTCCCGTCAGATGAAGTGTTCCGCGCAGAAATTCCAGTAGGGTCGTTCGCGGTTCCACTTCCGCCGGGTATTGTTCCCCGTTTACATGGATATCGATGGATATTTTCACGTTGCCTGCCCTCCTTGAGCCTTTTGATTTGCCTCCTGCAGCGCCCGAAATGTCAGTACCTTGATGATTTCTTTTCGATAGGAGGCGCTGCAGCGCATGTCGGTAATGGGCGCCGCTTCCTCCGCGGCCACGCGGGCGGCATCTCTCATGCGTTCTTCCGTAATCGTTCCCGACAGGATGACTGCTTCGGCCTTATTGGCCCGCCGGGGTGTGGGACCCACCGAAGACATGGCGATCCGGACCGCCCTGGCCTCACCCGATCCCAGGGTCAGCAAGGCGGCAACCCCCACCAGGGCACAGTCGCCGCCGCCGCTGCGACGGCCCATCTTCAGGTAGGCGGCGCCGGTGGCAGGCGCCATGGCAGGAAAATAGAAGGCGGTCATGATCTCGCCATCAGAGAGGGTTGTTGAACCGGGTCCCGCAAAAACCTTGTCGATTTCCCGCTCACCGGGGCCGGACGCCCCTTCAGTGGCAACCCGGGCCTGAAGGACCATGAGAGACGGCGCCATGTCCGACGCCGGCGATGCTCTTCCGATATTGCCGCCGATGGTGGCCAAATTTCTGAGGGGCTGCGCGCCCAAGACACCGGCCGCCTGTGCCAGGACCGGGTGGCTTGTATGAACCACCGTAGAGTTCTCGATATCGGCAATCGTGGTCAGGGCACCGATCCGCATGCCGCCGTCTTTCTCGCTTTGGATCCCATTAAGCTCCCTGATGCGCTTGAGATTAACCAGCGCAGCCGGCCGGATGGCTTCTCGTTTCATCCGCACCAGAAGATCGGTTCCCCCGGCCAGGGGATAGGCCTCGCCTTTATGTTGGGTTAGAATTTCCGATGCTTCTTTGAGGGAAGCGGGTTCAAAATAGGAAAATGCCTTGAGTCTGATCATCGTTGTTTTCTCCAGTTATAAAAGGTAACCAAGTCGGTTCTGGTTGAATTTGGATTAAGCGGTTATCTACAAAGCACAAGCGGGCTAAAACGCAGCCGCCATGGTGATCCGGTTCGGAGCGTGTGACTGTCTGAACGCATTAGTCCCGCCATGGCGGGATTGAATGGAACCGCATAGAGATTGTTTCCGGCATCACCTGCATAGGATTCATGCCTGAAAGTATGTTGCGAGTTAAATTCGGTTCCGTGCTACGTACGCTTATGCGTGAGTTTCACACGCGTAGAAGCGGATTATTATGGCGGCCAAGCACCCAACGGAGGCTTTCCAGACAACTATTTTAGACTATATGATTTTTAGAGCGTCTTTTCAAGTGCTTTCTCCTGCAATTTTGTGATAAAAAAGCCTCTTCAACCATATTTTTGCACATTGACATTGTTATTCCATTCCAGTATCAAATCGACACTGGTATTATTTCCCCTGTAACGATCTAAAACAAAGGAGCCTATAATGATCATCGACCCCCACGCCCATGTTGCACCGGAAAGTTTTATTGAAGACGTCCGTAAAAAACGATTCGGCAATGCCGTCACAATTGAAAATGGGAAATCATGGGAACTTCTCGTCGTCAAGAGTACGATCCTCGGCCAAGAGCGTGTTCATAAAAACCCGCTGCCGAAGGAAACATACAACGTAGATCTGCGCCTGAAGGACATGAAGAAGCAGGGCGTAGATATGCAGATACTTTCGGTGGTTCCGCCGATGATGCATTACAGCCTTGATGCCGGCCTGAACATTGAGCTGTCCGCTTCACTCAACGACGCCCTGCTGGAACTCACCCGCAAATATCCCCGGCAATTTCGCTGCATGGCCCAAATCCCCCTGCAGGCGCCCGAAGCAGCGGCAAAAGAGCTGGACCGCGCCGTGAAAGCCGGTCATTTGGGAGCGCAGATCGGTTCCAACGTCGCCGGCAGGAATCTCGACGACCGCTCTCTGGATGTTGTCTGGCGCAAGGCGGCTGTTTTGGATGTGCCGATTTCCATCCACCCCATGGATGTAATGGGCGGCGCCGACAGGCTTAAAGACTATTACCTGCGCAACCTCATCGGCAACCCCTTGGACACGACCATTGCCGCCGCCTGCCTGATCTTTGGCGGCGTGTTCGATCGTTTCCCCAAGATCAAGTTCCTGTTGTCCCACTGCGGCGGATTTACGCCCTGGGTCCGAGGCCGATGGCAGCACGGCTATCATGTCCGGCCGGAACCCAAAGACCATAAGGCCAAAGCCCCTGAACGCTACATTAAAAAGTTCTACTACGACACCATCACCCACAACGCCGACGCCCTTGAATTTGCCGTAAAAACGCTGGGGGCAAGCCATGTCCTTTTTGGAACGGACTACCCCTTTGACATGGGCTACCCGGGCAAAGCGGTGAAGGTTCCCGGCCTGTCGCGTTTGGCGCAGGCGGATCAAAACCGGATACTTTTTGGAAACGTCAAGCGGCTGTATAAGATTAAGATATAGCAGGATTCAAGGGGCCAAGCGAAGTAAGCTGTTAAGCTGGGAAGCGATGAGGCCGGGGAGCTGGGAAAGCTCGAAAGGACGCTCCCCAATATCCAAGCATCCAGACATCCTAGCATCCAAGCGAAACGCTGAGCATTTTCCGAACCTTGAATCCCTGAACCCTCTAACCCTTTTATTGGGAGGAACCATGAGCAATATTGAACCAAAAAGCAAGGGCGCTACCCTGGCCGGCAAGGGCCGATATATTTTCGATATGGCCCAGCTTGCCAAAATGGACGCCGGCACGGGCTATTCGTCTGCAAACGGCCCGGTCGTGGAAGGCGATCGGATTCAGGTGGGACTCATTGACTTCAAACGCGGCACCGGCGCCCGCCCGCACTCGCACCCCAACGAGCAATGGATTTACATTCTCAAGGGCAAGGTGCGCGTCATGGTGGACAATCAGCCGGAGAAACTGGTCGGGGAAGGCACGCTGATCTATCTTCCGGCCAATGTTGTGCACTCGATGGCGGGGCTGCCTGATGAAGACGTCGTCTTTTTCACTTGTAAAGACATGTCCCATGGCATTATCGGCATGGCGGCCGACGGTACCAAGGCCGGCCCCCATTATGAGCCGGGGTTTGAACCGAAATGAGCGCTGAGGCTGCAGGCCTGTCTTGGGACGAATTGCGCGACCGTGCAAAACGAATCGGCGTTGCCCTGGTTCCGGCCGGTTCAACTGAACGTCACGCAAGCCATCTTCCCATGGGAACGGATGCCGCCACTGCCCGTGAAGTGGCAAGGCGGGTCGGCCGCAAAACCGGTGCGGTTGTCTTTCCCGCGCTGGCATACGGCGTCAGCGAACATCCGGCATTCCAAGGGGCCATTCTTTCCGACGAGACCTTTTCGTCCGTCGTTAGAGAGCTTTGCAGCGGCATTGAAAAAATGGGGTTCCGGAAGATCCTCTTCATCAGCGGCCACGGCCCGAACAATTCCTGCATTTTATCGGTACTGAAAGAACTTTTTGAGGAACGTCCCGGCCAACGGCTTCTGGGCCTGGCGCACTGCATGACCCTTGTCAATCAGCTCATGCCGGACTTCGTGAAAGACCGGCCCACCGGCCATTCCGATTTTCGCGAAACGTCCATCATTGGGAGACCACGCATGGCTCAAAACCTGGTCGTGAAAAATGCCGTTGTTGTCCTGCCGGAAACAGGGGCAATGCCCTGCAATCTGGTGATAACTGACGGCCGGATCAGCGCCGTTGGAGCTTCCCCGGCAGAGCCCCCCGGCGCAGAAGTTCTGGACGCAGCGGGCGGTGTAATCCTTCCGGGTCTCATTGATCCGCACATCCATTACGGCTGGGTGCCGCCCATCGAGGAGCGCATCCGGGCCGAGTCGGCCTTCGGCATCAGCGGCGGTGTTACCACATTTATCCGGTATTTTCGACATCCGGCATCCTACCTAAATCGGGTGGACGAGCAGATTGATCTTGCAAACCGTCTGCACTATCAGGACTATGCGCTGCATCTGACACTTTTCAATCACGCCCAGATTGCCGAAATTCCCGAATATGTTCAACGCTTCGGCATCACCTCGTATAAAATCTACCTGAACATGAAGGGGCCCCTCGGCCGTGGCATCCTCATGGACCTTCGCCCCGGCGCCCAACAGACGGACCCCCACGACGTAAACGTCAGCGCGGACATTCTGCATGAGACTTTTCGCATGTTGCAGAAAATCCCGGCCCGCTGCCGTCTCAGTGTTCATTGCGAAGATGGTGAAGTCCTGTACCAGGGGATTCAGGAGGCTCGCCGGGCCGGACTTGACGGTCTGGCTGCCTGGAATTTCGCCTGCTCCGCTCTGGCCGAAGCCCTTGCCATCGGACAGGTGGCGGTTTTGTCGCGGGCCTATCATGTACCGGTGTATTTTCCGCACATCGGTTCACGCACCGCCATCCGGGCATTGAGAGAGGCGCGTCTTTGCGGTACGGATTTTATTGCCGAAACCGGGCCGCATTATTTGACCCTCACCACCGACACCGATGTCGGCGTGCCGGCCAAAGTCATGCCGCCGATACGGACCGGCGACGACCAGACTGCCGTCTGGAAGGCGCTGGAGGAAGGCCTGATCGAAACCATCGGTTCCGACCACGTGGCGTTTACCCTCACTGAGAAAAACCCGGTCGACATCTGGACCGCCCGGTCGGCATTTCCCGGCACCGGCCTCATTCTTCCGTTGCTGCTCAGCGAAGGGGTTGCCCGCCAACGTTTGTCATTGCAGAGGCTGGCGCGCATCACCAGCTTCCATGCCGCCAGGGCTTTCGGCCTCTATCCTCGCAAAGGAACCCTCTTGCCGGGTTCGGATGCCGATTTTGTCATCATCGATGAAGATCGTGTCTGGGAAATTACGGCAAAAAATCTTCTGACCGCTTCGGACTTCAGTATTTACGAAGGAATGCAAGTAAGGGGGGCGGTTAAAAGCGTCTATGTTCGCGGCATCAAGGTCTTCGAAAACGGTCGACTTGTCACCGGAGAAGGAATCGGGAAATACATTCGCCGCAATTGACAAAGTAAAATGACGGCCGGCAAAACCGATAAGTTTTGCCGGCCGTCATTTCAATAGCGAAAAGCGAATTTATACCTGAGCATTTAAATATAACGACCGGATGACCAGCGGATTCACCGCGTCCGCCGGCAGCCCCATGATATCAACCACCTGTTTGCATAATGCCGCCCGGTCGAGCTTGCGGACATCCTGAATCCCATGAATCGTCCGGTGGATCTTTTCAAGGTAGCCGATGCTCTGGTCCATCTTTTCCCCCACGGCTGCGCCCTCCCGGGGCTCATCCCAGGCCGACAGCAGGACATTGACATGCGACAGCCCCTGCAGCTTTCTCACGGAAGCCGCCCCCTCCATCACATTGTCATAAATCGGGAGTTGTCCCGGCAGCAGCACGCAGTCGCCGCTTATCAGGACGCCTTCCTTTTCAAACAGGAGTGAAATTGACCCGTTGGAATGCCCGGGCGTGTAGACCACCTTCAGGGTGATGTTCTTTTCAAGTTCGATGCGATCCCCATCGGCAACAACCCGGTCCACCTTAGCGGATCCTGCCACCAGGGTATTGAACCCCGGCACCGGGCGTTCGCCAAACTGCTTTTGAACGTCTTCGATCCAGTCTTTTTCACCGGCATGGGCGAGCAATTTGCACCCGCTCTTCTCTTTGATCGGTTTCACGGACCCGACGTGGTCCGGATGGGAATGGGTCAGGATCAACGATTTGATATCCCCAATCGATCGGCCGTGGCTGCTGATATGGTCATAAATGGATTTCTCAGAGGCCATCACCCCGCTATCCACCAGATAGACCCCTTCTTTTCCAAAGACGATATAAGAATAGACAAACCGGTCCACCTTCAGCTCAGGGCTGACCGGTATCTGAAACCGATGTTTCAAAGCGTGAATCGTTTCCGTAATTTTCATTTTGTTCTCCTTTCCATTACCCCAATGGTTCTTTTTTTCTATTTGATTCTTTTACCTTTATCAACTATAAAATCAGCCGTTGAATAAGTGTCGTTAAAAAAATAATTTAACAGGTCTGGCTGATGCAGGATATCCTCTTTCTCCTCTTACTGGTTGTCGTCGGGATAATTTCCGGATTCCTGAACGTCATGGCGGGCGGCGGCTCGGCCATCTCCCTTCCCCTGCTTATCTTCTTCGGCCTGGACAGCCCCCTGGCCAACGGCACCAATCGCCTGGCTATTTTTATCCAGACCATTGCCAGCATCCTGTCCTTTAAACAGGAAAAATTCTTTGAATTTAAAACCAGCCTGAAACTGGCGGCTTTCGCCCTTCCCGGCGCTGTTGCGGGCGCTATCCTGGCGGTAAAAATTGACAGCGTCCTTTTCCAAAGAGTGCTGGCGATCTTCATCTTTGCTATTTTATTGACCGTTATCATCCCAGGTCGAAAACAATCAGCACCGGGCAGGCCGCCGTACCGGCCCACGGATGGCTGATTTACCCTGTCATGCTGGTTATCGGATTCATCGGGGGGTTTCACCAGGTCGGCATCGGTTTTTTAATGATCGGCGCCTTGAGTCATATACTGAAAATGGACCTGGTGCGCATCAACATGCACAAGGCGTCCGTTTTTTTCATCTACACAATCCCTGCCCTGATGGTTTTTGCTTGGACCGGGAATATCAACTGGAAATACGGCATCGCCCTTGCTGTCGGAAACGCCGCCGGCGGCTGGTGGTCCGCCAAGATTGCGGTGCGAAAGGGAGAAAAGACAATCCGGATCGTACTTGCCGTTGCCATGTTGATCATGGCTGTCAAGCTGCTGAACAGCTTCTAGCGTCTAAAGGATACGAGGATTCCAGGGGTCAAGTGAATGCTGTAGAATCGGGAATATCTCTTGGCTCAATAGGATTAGAATCTCCAATTTTGGGATTCCTTATTAATCTTCATTTGTTACGGCTTCCGCGCAGCCACACCCAACAGATCAGGAACAAAACAAAAACCGTTGTACCGGCAATTGAAAAACTCGTATAAAATCCGTATCGATCAATGAGAAACCCCAGCACCGGTGTCAATACCCCGCCGCCTTCGATATTTGAAAAATAGTAGACGCCCAGCACCTTCGATCGGTTTTTTTCGCTGGTCCGGCTCACGAGATATGTTTCCGTCACCGGCGTGCGAATGTAGTTGCATATGCCCAGCACGAAGAGAATGCCGCCGACACCCAGCGCCGCCGGCATGAAATTCAGCAAATAAATGACCGGGCCGGTGATAAAACATACCGTCAATACAACCGGCACACTCCCCAGGCGGTCTGAAAGTATCCCTCCCATGAGGCTGGCCCACAGTCCGGCCGAATAAAAAATAGAGAGAAACACGGCTGCGGCTTCCTTTTCCAGGCCGAACCGGTCAACCAGAAACAGGGGTATAAAGGCGACCATGCAAAACGTCACGGCGTGTGCAAAGGTGCTGATGATGATAATCGGCGCCAGTTGATGAAAATTGCCGTGCGCTGATCCCTCCGCCCCACCCTTCGAACCGGCGGCCGCAGATTCCACAGCGCGCGCTTTCAGGCGCCGTCCCAGGACGACATAGAGCACCCCGCCCAGCAGGATGGTCGGAACAGCCAGCACAATGAAGCTAGCCCGCCACCCCCATAGAGCGGTCAGGGCCACGGCAATCAGCGGCGCCAGGAAAAAGGGAATGCTGCCCCCGAGCATATGCAGCCCCATTGCCCGGCCGCGATTTTTGGGTTCAACCGCAGCGGAAATTAAGGGCGGTGCAGCCGGATGATACCCGCCGCCGGTGATTCCCATGGCCACCAGGCAGACCAGCAGGATGCCGTAGCTTTGCGAAAGCCCGGCCAGAAGCCCTGCCATGGCCACACCGCTGATGCCGATGAACAGCAGAATCCGGGGCCCCACCCGGTCGGCCAGCCAGCCCGCCGGAAACTGGCTCAGGCCGTATGAGAGCGAAAATGCCGAGATCAGCAGTCCGGATTGGGTATAATCCAGGCCGAAGTCCTGACGGATCATGGGAAGCAGTGGAATCGGAAGCGAATTCACGAGGTGATGGCCGAAATGCGCCAGCATAAAAAGGGGCAGCAGCCCTGAAGAAAACCCCATCCATCCCGGTTTGAGACGCGCGAAAATTCCGAACAGTTCTTTCATAAATTTTTTCTATAAAATGTGATAGCGTTGTTGCCGAAAATATGTTCCAATTGAAACGGAATTGTCCGGCGGCTGAATCGGAATGTAATTATGACAACCGCTATAATATCGGAAATCCTTATCCAGCAGCGGAAATATAGGCAAACCGATTTTTTCTGTCAAGGATGACTACCATTTCCAATTCATATTGCAACACCGGGGACTTTTGTGATATTAACATGCATCTAATCCGCTAACCGTCAATTATCAAGCGCCTGCAGCTCCCTGAACTTAAAGCTGGGGGCAATATCGCTTTCAATCTCCGAGGAGGGATCTCATGGTTGAAAAAATAAAGATCTATGGAAAGTCCGGGTGACCCTATACCAACAGAGCCAGGGAGGCTCTCAAGGGTCATGAATATCTTGATGTGAAAAAAGACCCGAAAACACTTGATCAGATGCTTAAGTTTTCAAAAGGAAAACGCCTGGTCCCTGTTATCGTGGAAGGTCAAAAAGTGACCATAGGATACGGCGGCACATGAGATGTTTGATCTCATGACCGGGTCGGTCTGATATTAATTTAAATTGGTCTTTTGAAGAAATCTTATGGCGATCAGCATAAACACCTTAAATGAGCGCTGCCGGCAATTGCCTGAAACATTGCGGCTTGCGATCCTCGTGTCTGTTTTCTGGCCCATATTCTCATTTATCTACATTGTAGAGCCGAATAAATTTTTTATCTTATCCGCGTTTCTCCGGAAATTCGCTTTGATGGGCGTGCTGCCTTTGGTATGTTCCTGGGGGCTCTGGTGGGTAGTCCAAGGGTTTAAACATGATAAGGCCCGTAAATAAGACGCTATAGATGAAAAGGCGCTATTCACTGCATTGAGATTTTGAAAATTTTCTGATTCACGCCTGAACTTTTCCTCTAAACCGCACTACCATTGGGAATGACAAAGATGATGCGGTCCTGAACCATCTTGATTTCTTAAGACTATCTTTTGTAAGCTTTAGGCTGTCAACATTTCAGGATAATGCAAGAATGATCACTTGACTTTGATGTTTAGCAGACTAAGTATCCTATTATTACATCTTGTATAATCTGAATTTTTATCAATACCATCTGGATCAGGACATCTGGAGAATCTATATGCAGTAAAAATGGACCAGATCGTCTACGGCAGATTAATACGATGCCTGCTGGCTGTTAGTTTGTCAAAAATAAATTTTTTACGATTTGCCTAAATCTATGGTATAGTAAAGCAGTTCCGGAACAGAACCTATACTGTACTGAAATTCTAAAAGGTTTTGTAACTGATTGCTTTAATTGGTTAATATCTTTATGAAAATTAATGAAGTCATAAAGATCCGAGCATCGAGAGTTTAAAGATGATGAGGTGCAGCGATGAACATAAATGTGCCTAAACAGCACCTGGCGGCATTCTGTCGGAAACACCACATTCAACGCATGGCTATTTTTGGTTCAACTTTATATTCCAGCTTTAATGGGAACAGCGATATGGATTTTCTGGTTGAGTTTGAACCGGATCACATACCCGGTCTTTTCGGGATAGCGCGAATGGAAAGAGAGCTCTCAGAGTTGATTGGACGGAAGGCAGACCTTCGAACACCGGAAGATCTGAGCCGACATTTTCGCCAACAGGTATTGGAAGAGGCAGATGTACAGTATGCGCAAGGATGACACAATTCGATTGCTGCATATGCTGGAAGCGGCGCATGAGGCCATTGAATTCGTGCAGGGCAGAACTCGCGTCGATCTGAACCGAGATCGCAAGTTGGTATTGGCTCTTGTCAAAACAATCGAGATCATCGGCGAAGCGGCTTTTCAAGTTTCCCAAGACGGACGGGCTCAACTGCCAGGGATTCCATGGGAAGACATTGTCGGTATGCGTCACCGACTGGTTCACGCCTATTTTGATATTAACTTGGATATCCTCTGGAGAACCGTTCAAAATGATCTGCCGCCGCTGATCGCTGAATTGGATGGTGTCTCGCAGGTGGAGGAAAACCTGAACCCGGTCAAAAGCGAACCTGTACCCCCCCGCCCCAGCTAAAGTCAGAATGCCATTTGCCCACCAGGGAAATCCCTTTCGTAAGGGTATAAAGCAGGTCCACGCTCCCTTCCCATTGTTCATGGGTGTCATATTGGACTTCACCCAGCAGTTCCAGGCGCGGGGTCAAATGAAATGATTTTTCAAGGTACACCCGCGCGCCGCTGTCGGTATCTACCCAGAGACGGGATTCAATGTTAAACGGCAGCAGGTATTGCAGTCCAAGGATGCCACGGGTATGATCCGAAGCCTGCCCCTGCCCCAGAACATCCAGACCGGCAAACAGATTAAAAAAACGGTTGGCGTAACGGTCCCAGGTAAATATCGTTTCCCACTCCGTATCATCCACACCTTGCCAGCCGGCTTCCCAATCCGCGGTAATGATATTGCGGGTATCGGACAGCCTCAGAAAACCTTCGGTCATATTTGTAAGGGCGTCCGCCCGGCCAAAGAAATACCAGGGATCATTATAAAGATTCTGCCGGATGTTGGCCAGCTTTGGATCGAGGGGAAAGTCTTCGTAGTGAATCATGCGGGCCATGCCGCTTTTCATGTGATACAGCAAATGACAGTGAAAAAACCAATCCCCGATTTCGTTGGCGTTAAACTCGATGACGGTGGTGGACATGGGGGCAACGTCAACGGTATGTTTCAGGGGCGCATAATCGCCCTGGCCGTTCAACACACGAAAAAAATGTCCATGCAGGTGCATGGGGTGGTGCATCATGGTACGGTTGATCATGATAAAACGTGCTGTTTCACCCTCCCGTATGTGGATGGAATCCGATTCTGAGAGGGGTTTGTCGTTTAGAAACCAGACGTACCGTTCCATATCGCCATCAAGGGTCAGCCGGATCTCGCGTACCGTTTTATCCTTTTGGAAATGGGTCGGCTTAACCGCCCGCAGTTTTTCATAAGGAGGCCATGGCCGGCTCGCATCCGTGCCGTCCATTGCAAGGTCTTTATGAGCGGACACATCGGTCCCCAGAAAACTAAAATTTAGACCATATCTTTTGCCGCCCCCCAAACCCTGCGAAGGCATTTGCATTTTATGATCATCATGGGTCATGGCTTGTTTTGGAGAACCTTCCGATTTCATGGGCATGGCTTCATGTCGAAGGGTTTTGTCTCCCCCATGACCATGGTCCATGCTTTTCATCTTCATGCCGGAAGGTTCCGGGCTGTGTACCATCCCCTGCATATCCTGGGCATGGTCCATTCCGCTCATGCCGGGTTTATCGAACATGCCCGCAGACACCATACTGTCCGGCATACCCATGGACCCTGCCGGCGTCAGTGCAAAAATGCGCGCTATATCCGATTCACCCATGCCATGATAGAGATTGGGCCGGGGTACATCAGAAACCGGATATTTATTGCCGGACCCGATCCAGACGGTCGCATATCCGGAACCATCGTGTGAAGTCGCCCTGAATTCATAGGCGCCTTTATCAGGAACCCGGATCAGCACATCATAGGTTTCGGCGACAGCAATCAGCAATCGTCCCGGTTCGATGGGTTCAACATCCTGACCGTCCGCAGCGATTATCTGCATGGGCCCCCCGGCAAAATCCAGGTGGAAATAGGTGGTGGCGGAACCGTCGATAATCCTGAGGCGCACGGTCTCGCCCGGGTTCGCAAAAAGGCTGGACTCCGGTTTGCCGTTGGCAAGAAACCGGTCATAGGCGACATCGGCAATGTCCATAGGCGGCATTCGCTGAAGTTCTCGACTGAAGTAGGCGCCCAGAGACTTGAGACGGGCAGCTCCCAGAATACTCTGGCCGCTTCCTTTCTGGATGGCATACCACTCGCTTCCCCGTTTAAGCGTCCGCAAGACCTGATGAGGGTCTTCATCCGTCCAGTCCGACAGGAGGATCACATAATCCCGATCCGGCGTCAGGTGGGCATGTTTCGCACTGATGACAATAGCACCGTACATCCCGCTTTGTTCCTGCATGTTGGTATGTGAATGATACCAGTAGGTGCCGCTTTGACGGATCGGAAATTCATAAACAAAAGTCGTACCCGGTTTGATGGGCGGAAAACTGATGTAAGGGACCCCATCCATATCCGGCGGCACCAGGAGGCCATGCCAGTGGATGGACGTATCCACGTTCATTTTGTTATGCACTTTAATATGCGCCGTATCGCCTTCGCTAAAGCGCAGGGTCGGACCGGGGATGCTGCCGTTAATTGTCATGCCGTTTGCATGCAACCCGGTCATATTCACCATTTGGTGCTCGATTGTGAGGTCATATTCGACGACGGCCGCCTGGGCCGATATACTGCCAAATAACAGAATAGAAACAATTACGATGCGTAACATTTTTCAGTTCCCCCTAAACGGTATATTAGGCTATTCAAATCATTACTGTCCAAAATATTTCGAGGTATGATCATCGGGTTTAAAAAACAAAGAGCCGCCAACACGTCATGCCCGCGAAAGCGGGCATCCAGGGTTCTGCCGCTGTGTAGTGTATGTCCTGGATTCCTGCTTTCACAGGAATGACAGATGCTGGTTCCTTGGTTAGAATATTTCCCAATGCACCATATTTACTGGTGTTGACAGTGATTGGAATCCATTTTTGGACAAGTGTGTATTCCAATACTATCCATAACATCAAATCATTAAAAAATACAGCCCCGCTTCCCCACCCCCATATTCCAAGCCGGTTGCAGCAAGGGGGGTCTATTCTATCTTTGACCTTTAGACCGTTTTGGTTTACAGATAGCGGGGAAATAGATCCCTGATTCAAACTTAAAACGTGGAGTTAAAGATGAGACGCAGCCAGAAGATACTGACCCGGCCCGAGTGGAGCATCAACCGCGCCTACTATAAATCCATGGGCTACGGCGATGCCGATCTGGACAAACCCATGATCGGCATCGCCAACGCCTGGAGCACCACCGTCCCCGGCCATTACAACCTGCGCCAGGT
Organism: Desulfobacterales bacterium; assembly: GCA_029211065.1. Taxonomy (NCBI): domain Bacteria; kingdom Pseudomonadati; phylum Thermodesulfobacteriota; class Desulfobacteria; order Desulfobacterales; species Desulfobacterales bacterium. The sequence continues at coordinate 1,161 of JARGFK010000049.1, read as the reverse complement.
TGCCGAGGCCGTCAAACCTGGAGGTTGACGAAGAAGAGTTGAAGCGGCGGCGCAGCGCCTGGCAGGCGCCTCCCCCCAGGGTTCGTAAAGGACATCTCTTCCTATACAGCCGGCTGGCTCAGTCCGCTGACAAGGGCGCGATTGGATTTTCCCGAAAAAAGTAGACACGGTCAAGCACAAAGTTTCACCTTCTGTTTTTCATATTCAGCCGGGCAGAGATATCCTAACGTTGAATGCCTTCTCTGCCGATTGTAGAACACCTCAATATATTCAAAAATGGAATGCAAGGTGTCCTGATGACCTTCGTAGCGTTCATGATAAACCAGCTCGGTTTTCATAATCCCGAAAAACGACTCGGCCACGGCATTGTCCCAGCAGTCTCCCTTGCGGGACATGCTTTGGACAAATTTATGGTTTTCGAGTTCCTTGCGAAAGTCATTGCACGCATATTGAACCCCTCGATCCGAATGAAAAACAACCCCTTTGCCCGGACGACGGTTTCTGATCGCTCGTTTAAGCGCCGCAACCACCATCTCATGGCTCAACGAACTGCTCAAAGCCCAACCGACCACCAGACGGGAGAACAGGTCGATGATCACCGTCAAGTACAACCATCCTGACAACCGGGACGTTCTTAAATAATTAAATAACTATTAATAAAGAGGCGGTTGCGTATAGCCAACAGGGTCGCATCTTCATTATACATTATTCGTTAATTTGACTTCGTAAATTTTGTTTAGCCATTCTGCCGTCCCCGCATTCGTTGTTTTCGCGTGTGTGATTCTATGGCGGACTGGCGTTTGCGGTGCCGATCTTCGAGCTGGCGAAAAACTTCTGCTTCTGAGATATCGCGCCGCGGTAGAAAATGTGAGAGAAGTTCTTCAATATCCGAACACGATAGCAGCGGGCAGGTATCCTTATGGCGCATTCGTTCAGTGAGCATAAACAGCATCGCCATCATCACCAAAGCCATATGATGATGCCATGCGTCCCATTTGCGAACCTGGTAATCCGCCATGCCGCATTCGCTTTTTCCATCCTCAAACGCCCGCTCGATCCAATATCGCTGACGTTGCATCCAGGACAACCGGGACGTTCTTAAACAATTAAATAACTATTAATAGCGAGGCGGTTGAGATTTACTTCTTAACTGCCTTTTTT
>JARGFK010000048.1 GCA_029211065.1 Desulfobacterales bacterium | reverse complement strand
GCCTGTGTCGCGCCAAATGATTATTGGAGGTAACCCTCTACATATAGTGGGCGGTTGAGTTAACTGCATACCCAGTATATTAAAAATATGATTGCCGGATGGAAAGTTGGTCCGGATCAGGCGACGGTCTTTATCGTAAACATAACTATAGCTGCCGCTTAAAGGAGTCTGGTAGGAGCTGTTCAGGTTGACCTTGTTAAAGCCGAACCGGTGGTCAATCGTAAACGGATTGGTCAGTACGGTCATGTTGCCGTTGCCGTCGTAGGAAAACCCCACGGCACCCCCATCCGGGCGACTGATGCCGATTACACGACCAACCGGATCATAACTATAGGTGGTTGTGTGGTTTTCAGGGTCCGTCACGGTTCCCAGGAACCCTTCTGAGTTATAAGTAAAAGCGGTTTGCCGGGTATTTGTGGTAATTAAGGTTAACCTTCCTCTGGCGTCATATCCATAAGACGTGTCAAAAAGACCGGGTACGCTCATACTTTCGGTCAACAGATTGGCAGGATCATAAACGGTAGTTACGGTCCTTCCCTCAGGGGAGGTGATAACCTTTTGCGCCTGGAGGGTGTTATGCACAAGGGTTGTAGCGTTACCATTGACTGTCACGGTATCAGTTATAAGATCAGGAATTTCATCGGTGTCTGTATCCTGGTAAGTCTTATCCTTTAGCGTTATTTTTGCCAAATTAGCAGGCGTGCTTTCGGTTACTTTATTAACATATTTGAACTTATATTCGGAATCGACGCCATATTTAAATTCAAGATTCATACCGCAGGAAGAGACTTGTTTGCGGTGAGCCCGTCAGCCGACTGGGAAAACAGCGTCTGGGCTCCAGTAGGATCGGTGATGGTTGAGGTGTATTTACCCGTAGAGTATGTATGATCCAAGTAAGAAGAAAGATTGCCTTCAGCGCTTGACACTTCGTTAAGAGTCTTGGCGGTTTCAAGACTGCTCCTGGAATAATGCCATTGGCCGCCCTCTTCGTCGGTTGCATCTGTCAATCTTCCTGTTGAGTCAAATACATGCTCAAAGCGATTGCCTTCAGGCTCAACCTTTGCTGTCAGCAGGCCAGCAGGAGTGTATTCAAAGTTGTAGTAACTGCCGTTCGGGTAAGTGATCCGGGTGAGATGATTATCAGCATTTACGGTGAGATTGGTTGTAATTCCGTCCGGGGATGTAATGGAATAGGGGATACCGTTTGCATCTCTGTTTATTGTGATTTGTTCTCCAAATTGATTAGTGATTGAGACCAACTTATTATTCTGGTCATAGCCAAACTCATAAAGGGTAACACCGGTATCAAGGTCAACGGTGCGCAGGTGTCGTCCAGCATTTAACATAATATGCATCAAGTCGTTTTCCTCGACAAATGCAATCTCCCCGGCAGTCATTAAAACATTAAAGGCAATGGGTATGTCCACTTTCCGGATACGATTGAGGTACAATTCGGGGAGATAGAAATCGCCAGAGGCATCAACAGCAACATCTTGCGGTGCTCTAACTTCAGCCTGAGTGGCAGGTCCCCCGTCGCCGACAAGGACGGAGAAACTGAATTTTCCGTTACCGGCTACAGTGGTGATGGTGCCGCTTGTATCTACTTTCCGGATACGGTGATTTGAGTTGTCGGTGAAATAGAGATTACCTGACGTATCAATATCAATTCCACCAGTATAGGTAAGCCAGGCTTGCGTGGCAGGTATCCCATCGCCATTAAAACCGTAGTTTCCATTGCCTGCGACAGTGGTGATGATGCCGGTATTATCGATCTTTCGGATTCGTTTATAAGTGGTGATATAGATATTACCGGATACATCCAAAGCTACATCGCTCAGGTAATGCAGTTTCGCCTGGGTAGCCACTCCTCCGTCACCGCTGTAGCCTTCAATTCCAGTTCCGGCCACAGTAGTTATTATGCCGTTGGTATCCACCTTCCGAATTCGGTAATTTCTTAAGTCGGCGATGAAGAGGTTACCAGCGACATCAACCGCAACGCCAGAGGGGTAATACAACTGGGCTTGTGTGGCAGGTCCCCCATCGCCATTGAAACCGTAATTTCCATTGCCTGCAACAGTGGTGATAATGCCGCTAGTATCGACCTTTCGAATGCAATGGTTGTAGGTATCAGCAATATAGAGATTGCCGGAAGCATCGGCAACGACACGAGAGGGATTATTCAAACATGCTTGTGTGGCAGGCCCCCCGTCGCCGCTGTAGCCGCCGTAATATCCACAAGAGCGTCCGGCTATCGTGGCTATTATGCCGTTAGTATCCACCTTTCGGATTCGATGATTTTTAGTATCGGCGATATAGAGATTGCCAGCGGCATCAACCGCAACACCACGTGGAGCATTTAACCGTGCTTGTGTGGCAAGGCCCCCATCGCCTGAACCACCCACAACTCCAGTTCCGGCTACAGTATCGATTATGTAAGCATTATTTTTTGAGATCGAACCGTCACCTTTATGGAGCGTTGATGGGTCAATATGATTGAAGCTATGATGAGTTGAAATCGTCCAGCCTTCGGCGATAATTTCCTTCCCATTTATATTTGGAGATGGGACAATTATATTATTATATTTCCAGGCGATAATTTCCTGCCTGCCTGTGATCCAGGTTGCACCACCCCCTACTTGGCCGAATGCTTTCTCCCAATCCCCGCGAGCGCTATAATAGACCAGATTGTATCGAAAGCCTATACTCACCCGCGCGTCAATCTGGCCAAACACTTTCCGCCCTAAACAATCCAATCCATCCCAGATAAAATTAGCGCTTTGGTTGGGCAGAGGAGCCAATACTTGCAGTAAGGTTCTACCAGCTATCTCAATTCTTACGATAATCCCATTCAGGCTGCCTGGCACACTGTCTCCACTTGCCGGGACTGATATCACCGGTATGTATCCTTTCACCCGGTTGCCGGCATAATGAAGGGTTATGTCGGTACCTGGTATGGGGATGTCTTCGTGGAAAATACGGCTGCGTTCTTCAACAAAGGAGCTTGTGTGGGATTGACAATCTTTTGGTTCTGTCTTTTGCTGGTCTACTATCGGCACCGCTGGCGGATTCGGAGAAATCGCGTCCAGCGGAGGACCATACGGCCAGTTGGCATCCCAGGGAGTAAAATGGGTTACGGCCACCCGCCAGAAAGTTGAGCCAGGCATATATCTTGTCGGATTATTCAGGCCGGTGACTTCATCAGTGAAAGAACCGCTATTGTTGAGATCATCGGGCTGATTATCGCCATTTGCGTCCAAGGCATCAACGATGCCGTTATTGTCTGTATCCAGGAGCTTTACCACGACACCGTTATCAGACGGCACCCATACGCCTTTATCTCGGTCATAATATCCCACCGGGACAATCTCTCCCACAGCAAACCCAAGAAAATTATCGATCCATGTTATGACTGGTTTTTCAAACCGAACTCTTTGCACGCCATCCACACCAAGCTCAACACAATAGGTATAGGCAGAGTTGGGGGGGAGTATCGCCGGCATGGATTCGGGCGTGGTAAATTCGGTCGCTCTGGTTTTAATTGTGGTCAGCTCTTGAATAACATTACCGTTTTCATCCACTGAATAGGCCCGATTATCACCGCTAAAGACAAGTGTGGCCGAGCGGTTGCCGAATTCGTCATTTACCTCCGAACTCTTGTGGGTGATTACGGTTCCGGGGTTTCCATTAAATGTGACGGTTGTGGAAATGGGGTCTGCAGATATCATCTGGATGGTTTCAGCGATGGCAATATCGTTCCAGGGTACATAGACCTTCCTATGATTATCAATTAACCCTTCTTTTTGATAGACGACCGTTATGGTCGAGCCGCCTTCTACCGGAATTGAGAAGCGACCATCTGCATCGGTCAAGGCGGTGCCGTACGCCGTATGGCTGTGAATGGTTACAGAAACATCCGGTATCGGGGTTCCGTTCTGGGCTTGAACCAGCCCGGTGATCAACGAAAAACGTTTGGGGTCGTATGATTCAACTGTGGCATCAGATGGGATCAGGTCCTCATATTGTGCGCCAAAGCTTCCTTCCGGTTGCGGCTCAATGGCAGCTTCTACCGTAACAACTGCCTGCGCGGTTGCTATGCCCCCGGGGCCTGTTACCGTTATAGTGTAAGACACAGTCTCGGTGGGTGATACGGTCACGCTGCCGCTCGCCGGAACAGATCCTACCCCCAGCTCAATTAAAGCAGTGTCGGCATGGGTGGAGGTCCAGAAAAGAGTTGTGGTTTGGCCAGAAATAATTGTATCCGGTGTGGCTGTCATCTCAACCGTTGGCGGATACAAGACCGTTACGGTAACCGACGCTGTAGCGCTTCCGCCGAGATTGGCAGCGGTAATAACATAAGTGGTTGTTTCTGCGGGGGAGACCATAAGGGAACCACCGGGTTCAACGGTTCCGATGTCGGGCGTAATCACACAGGAATCCGCAAGGGTCGAACTCCAGGTCAGGATAGCAGACCCGCCTGCGGCAATGGTATCCGGGCTTGCAGAAATCGTGGCGGTAGGCAGGGGTACGTCTATTGTAATCGTAAGGATCAAGAAACTTCCCGGATTGCTTCTCAGCTCTATTTCAATCGAATTTTCCTTAAAAAGGTTAACCGGGGCTTTTAGGGACTCTATCTGCTGGTTGAAATTACTGGTGCCGAAGATTTATTTGCCGTTCACCAGAACTTTCGCGCTACTGATGCGGTCTTCACCGTTTTCACGGCCGTTTTTAACGATGAGCGTGCCTTCACCCTCAATTGCGGAAAATGAGCCGCTAAAAACTTTGGGCTGACCAGCGGTCCGCGCGTAGCTCATCGGGCCAAATACGGTCACCTCGACGGCGGCAGACAGCCCCATGAACATGCCTAACAGTAAAACCAAAGTGGTTAACATGATTCCAGTCGGTCTTTTCATGATATCTCCTTTATATGAATTGGAAAGTTATGATGCCCTTGTCAGCACAATACTATCCAGTGGGCATGTTTGTTTGATCTGTTTTAATCAATCAAAATTCGTGCCAACAATAATAAGCGACCTCTCAATCGGGTTAATTTTTATTAGACCTTATAACTCATTAATTATACAGCCGATACAGTCATGGGAGAACAGCGGGAAATCTTATTCGGCTAAATTCCAAATTAAGATGAGATAGGAAAAATGCACAGAAAAAAATGCATGATGCACAATTTTTTGTGCAATTGATTGAAGTGTATGGGGTTTGTGGTACGCCCGGCTGGACTCGAACCAGCGATCTTCAGCTCCGGAGGCTGACGCCCTATCCACTGGGCCACGGGCGCACGGTTCTGAGAAAATAGTTGATCAGGCCGGGGAAGTCAAGTCCGAATGTTTTTAATTTTTATTGACCGTCAGGTGTTTTTTATTAGCCAAGGTTTCCTTGGCCTCGCCGACCACGTAGAGCGATCCGGCGATGCAGACGGCATCCCGGGGTGATGCGCTTTCGATGGCAGCGGTGACGGCGGTGTCCACATCCGGCAGAATGACAACGTCCGACAGGATCTCTTTGGCGAAGTCGTAGAGCTTTTCAGGCGCAAGCCCCCGGTCTATCCGGGGGCGGGTGATGATGGCCCGGCTGCAGTGCGGCAGCAGGGACTTTAACATGGTCTTGTAAGGCTTGTCGTCCAGGATGCCGACCACCAGCGTCAGTCGGCGGCCTTTTAAATTTTCGTGTAAATAGGCGCCGAGGTTTTGGGCGGCCGCCCGGTTGTGGGCGCCGTCCAGGATCACCAGGGGGGCGGTGGTGACGATTTCCAGTCGGCCCGGCCATTTTGTCCGGGCAAAACCGGTTTGGATACTTTCAAAGGGAATGGTTGCGATGTTGCGGCTGTTCAGTATTTCGCAGGCCGCCAGGACCAGGGCGGCGTTATCCACCTGAAAACGGCCGGCTAAAACGGTCTTTAAATTTTTTCGGGCGGTTTCGATGCCATGATAATTAAATGTTCCGTTGCGGTTGCGGACAGTCCGGAACGCTTTTCCGTGAAGATAGAGCGGCGCAGATCGGTCGGCGGCGATTTTGGTAATTACCTTTATGGCGCTTGGCTGTTTCACACCGGTAATCACAGGGGTTTGCGCTTTGATGATGCCCCCTTTTTCCCGGGCGATTTGGGCGATGGTGTTGCCGAGATACTGCCGGTGTTCAATGGACACGTTCGATATGATCGAAATCGCGGGTTTGATGATGTTGGTGGCATCCAGGCGTCCACCCATACCGGTCTCAATAACGGCCCAGTCGACTTTTTTGCGGCTGAATTCATACAGCGCCATGGCGGTGGTGTATTCGAAAAAAGTGGGTTCGCGCCGGGCGTGCTGATCTAAATCGGCCGCTCTATACGCCGTTAAAACATCCGCATCGGAGATGGGTTCCTGATTGATGCAGATTCTCTCGTTAAAACGGACCAGATGGGGGGAGGTATAAAGCCCGACGGTGTATCCGGCGGCCTGCAGGATGGCGGACAGAGTCGATGCAATCGACCCTTTGCCGTTGGTGCCGGCAATGTGGATGCTGTTGAAATTGTCCTGGGGGTTCTGCAGACCGGCCAGCAGGGATTGAATCGTGTCAAGGCCCAGCTTGATCCCGAAACGCCGGAGATTGAACATCCGCTCCAGAGACCGGTTGTAGTTGTCATTGGGTTTTGCCATGGTCATAAAAAAACCCGGCAGAATCGGAATTCTGCCGGGTTAAAACTGGCTGCGGCTTCCTATCTGTATCTGCTGCGGGAAGCTGCAATCCGCTTACGCCTCAATGCTTCACGTTCCTTGCGGCGTTTGAACTCGCTTGGTTTTTCATAGCTTTTTTTGATCTTCAACCTTTTAAAAAGGCCGTCATTTTGAATCTTTTTTTTCAGAATGCGCATGGCCTTCTCAAGGTCGTTATCAAAAACCTTAACCTCGATAGCCTTCAAATTGTCTCGCCCCTTTCCTTCCATCGATTGCAAAATTTTGGAAATATTTTACAATCTTTTATGATGGTTATTTTGATATATTATTTAGAGCGGTACTGTATAACCATATTAATTGATAAAAGCAAGAATTTTTATTTGATTCTCCGGTGTTATTTCACCTTTGCCAGAAGCTCGGCCGTTACCTCTTTGACACCGGGCCCACCGTTCAGGGTTATGTACTTGATAAATCCGCCGGCAGCGGCAAGATCCCTGAAATAGTATGCCGAGGCAATGGTGCCGACCCGGGCGTCATAGTAAATATCATGGCGCTTGTTGATGGCGTCCTCATCCTGATCGTCCGATCGGGTTTTGAGGTCTCCGCCGCAGACGCGGCAGCTGTTTCCGTTGGGTTTGATGGCGTCGATAAAGATGTTGTTGGGGTGATTGTTGTCTTTGACGCACAGCCGTCGGCCCATGATCCGTTTCTTTGCTATTTCGCGGTCCAGGATGATCTCCACGACAATATCCAGCGCCATACCGGCCGCTTTCAGGGATTCATCCAGTTTGACGGCCTGGTTTTTATTGCGGGGGAATCCATCCAGCAGCCAGCCGTTTTTACAGTCGGTCTGTTTCAGACGGTCCAATATCATCGGGATGGTAATGTCGTCCGGCACCAGGTCGCCGCGGTCGATAAAAGCCTTGGCTTTTTTCCCCAGCTCGGTTCCTTTGGATATGTTTTCCCGGAAAATCGCTCCGGATTCGATGTGGGGGGTACTGTACATGTCCTTTAGGATCGCCCCCTGGGTTCCTTTGCCACTGCCGTTGGGCCCGAAAAATAAAATGTTCATGCAAACGCTCCTTTCTATTATATATAGTGCGGTCTGGAATCCGCTGATAAGCAATCGTGTTTCGCCTTTTCTATAGAGAGATGCAGGGGTATTGTCAAGGGCCGACACTAAATGGCTTGGTTGCCGGTGAGGATAATCAGGGCCTGTCGTTCGCCGGACGGTCGCGTTTTAAACCGGAAAGAACTCGCGCAAAGAGTCACTAAACTTAAACGTGATTGCCGGATAAGAGGTTTTCGACCAGCGCTAAAGCATCTTTACGGGTGGTGAGCTGTTGCGACAGCCGGGCCTCTTCGACGGCGGCAAGGATTTGTTTAAACCGGGGGGAAGGGGTCAGGTTGAATTCTTTGATGAGGTCGGCGCCGGTGATCAGCGGCGGGTTGGCCTGTATGGGTTTGAAGTCGACAAAATAACCCTGGAGCAGATCCGTTACAAACAGCTTAAAGTCGGCGTTGGCGGGATCGTTCTTTTTCGCTTGAATGTCCGCCAGGGAGTGGAGCAGCAGAAAGGGGGTGTTATCGCCGCACTTTAGGTAGAAACGCGCCAGGCCCCTGGGGGTTAAACTGTTGTTCCGGCGGGCCGTAAACAGCGCCAGGGGTCGCAGGTGGTTGCTGATAATAGAATCGAGAAACTGTTTCTGTCGCCGGGAAAATTTCAAGCGCGAACCGATGCTGTCCGCCATGTCCGCGCTTTTTTCCGCATGACCGTAAAAGTGAACGCTGCCGTCGGCAGCGACGGTCCGTGTCGGGGGTTTGCCGATGTCATGCAGCAGGACGGCGCATTTGAGCATGCCGGCGTTGCCGACGGCCATGAAATCATCCGTATTCATTTCCGATGCCGGCCGGGGCATTCTAAATTCACGGATCAGTCTCTCCAGGTGATGATAAGATCGGAGGGTATGGTCAAAAACATCATGAACGTGATGCCCGTTTTGCCGGCACCCCTTTAGTGCGGTCATTTCAGGGAAAATAGCGAACAGGAGTCCGCAGTCCGCCATCTGGATAAGATACGGATAGGACTGCGGAACCTCAAAGAGCGTGAAAAGTTCAGCCCGGATTCGCTCGCCTGCCGATTGCTGAATGCGTGTGGCATCTTTCCGGACGGCCGCAACTGTGTGCGCTTCAATGCTAAATTCCAGCAGGGCTGCAATCCGAAAGGCCCGCAGCAGTCGGATGGGGTCTTTGCTGAAGATGCCCCTTGAGACCATGCGAACCTGTTTAAGGGATAGATCGGCCCTGCCGTTGAGGGGGTCGATGAGTCTACCGGAAGATAAATGGTACGCCAGCGCGTCGATGGTAAAATCCCTTTGATTGAGGTCGCTCTCAATGGTCGGCCCGCTCATGGGAGCGACGTCAACAACGTGCCGACTCGAAACCACCCGGAGGATCTGGAGGCCCGCTTTTCCGATTTCGACGAGATGTCCGCCGGTATTCGCGGCAACTATGGCGGCAAATTTTTCCGGATTTCCCGGGACCGCGACGTCGTAATCCGTGGGCGATCGACCTAGCAGGATATCCCGAATGGAGCCGCCAACGATGTAGCCGTCAGCGCCGGCAGGGAATATGTCGGAAATAAGTTTGATCATATGGTTTACCCTTGACAATCAGGAGCATACCATATTTTTTATAGAGACGTTAGTTAAAGCTTGGAAAACCGGTTGAAAAGGTGTATGGCGGCAGTGGAAGTTGATGTCTGCGGTAATATACGGATTGTCATCAACATTGGTGTAGGTCCAACTCCAACAGGGTGATGGATTGCGATGAATTTACCGAATCGGCATAACCGTCTGAAAAACGAAACCGTCCCCTTGAAGGTTGCCGTGACCGGCAGTGCCGGATCCGGTAAAACCGCTGTGTGCGATCGATTAAGGGCCCTGGGGCTGCAGGTGATCAATACCGATTCGCTGGCCCGGGATGTGGTGGCGCCGGGCTCGCGTGGTTTTGGAGAAATCGTAAACCGCTTTGGTCCAAAGGCGCTCCAGGCCGACGGAAATCTGAACCGTTCGGCACTGCGCCGGATCATCACCAGCGATGTTGAAGCGCGCCGGGATCTGGAAAACATCATCCATCCGAAAATTATCGAGCGGATGGAGGTGGAGATGGCAAAGGCCGTTACAAATGACTGCACGCTTATTTTTGTTGAAGTGCCGCTCCTGTTTGAAGCGGGCTGGAACGATTATTTTGATGTGATCGTAATGGTCAGCGCCGACGATGAAATCCGGATCCAGCGTCTGATGGCCCGGGACAGCGTTTCCCGGCAGGAGGCCCGGGCGTTGCTGCAAATCCAGAAACCGGACCTTGAAAAAATACAACTAACTGAATTTATAATTAAAAACAATGGGACTGGCGAACAGCTGGCCGGGGAGGTCGATCGGTTTTTAAAAATGTTTTACCAAAAATACCAAAAAAACGATGAAAGCGCTTGACAGCTAAATTTTCATGTTGTAATTTTGGCATGTTGAAGGCGCCCGCCAAGATGTAAAGAATACCTAAATAATTCTTAAACCAAATAAAATCATAGCGCATTCAAATTCTCCAAACATCACCAGCATGGGGCCAATCTGTTATTCACCGTATGTGTGAAAACAATAGCGTAAAATATTTAATGGGTGATACCTGCTGACGTATTTTGACAACCATGCCCGAGGGCCCGCCCGCACCGTGCTGAATATATCGGGCGCTCAGTGCAGCTTTTTGTTTCAACGTTGGCAGCTTCTGCTAAAAGTGAAGGTGGCATATTAATAATTGAAAATGAGGAATGAGTGAATGAATATCGTTGAATTAAAGGAACATAAAATCAGCAAGTTGAACCAGATGGCCAAAAAGCTGAATATCCAGGGGGCCGCTGGGATGAAAAAGCAGGAACTGATCTTTGCGCTGCTGCAGGCACAGATCGAACAGGACGGGTTGATATACGGCGAAGGCACTTTGGAAATTCTGCCGGATGGGTTCGGCTTTTTAAGGGCGCCCACTTACAATTATCTGCCCGGGCCGGACGACATCTATGTGTCGCCGTCGCAAATACGGCGGTTTAACCTGCGTACCGGAGACACAGTGTCCGGACAAATACGTCAGCCCAAAGAATCGGAGCGGTATTTTGCGCTGCTCAAGGTTGAGGCCATAAATTATGAAGATCCGGAAGTGGCCCGGGAAAAAATTTTGTTTGACAACCTCACCCCGCTGTATCCGAACAAAAAAGTCAATCTGGAAACCGATTCTGAAAATTATTCTCCCCGGATCATGGACCTGATGACGCCCATCGGTTTTGGACAGCGCGGTCTGATCGTTTCTCCGCCCCGGTCCGGAAAAACCATGCTGCTGCAGGCAATTGCCAACAGCATTGTTGCCAACCATAAAGATATTATGATGTTTGTCCTGCTGATCGATGAGCGGCCGGAGGAAGTTACGGACATGGAGAGATCCGTCAAGGCCGAGGTGATCAGTTCCACCTTTGACGAACCGGCCGAGCGGCACGTTCAGGTCGCCGAAATGGTGATTGAGAAAGCCAAGCGGCTGGTGGAGCATAAAAAAGACGTGGTGATTCTACTGGATAGTATCACCAGACTTGCCAGGGCCTATAATTCTGTGGTACCACCCAGCGGAAAAATTCTGTCCGGCGGCGTCGACTCCAATGCCCTGCAGCGCCCCAAGCGCTTTTTCGGAGCAGCCCGGAACATTGAGGAAGGCGGCAGTCTGACCATTATCGCCACTGCCCTTATCGACACGGGCAGTCGTATGGACGAAGTTATTTTCGAAGAATTCAAAGGGACCGGCAACATGGAAATCCAGCTGGACCGCAGGCTCTCGGACAAACGCATGTTTCCGGCGATTGATATTAATAAATCCGGCACGCGCAAGGAAGAGCTGCTGCTGGATGCTGAAACCCTGAATAGGGTTTGGATTTTAAGAAAGCTGTTATCTTCGCTCAACCCGGTGGACACGCTGGAGTTTATCCTTGAAAAAATGAGCGGCAGCAAGAATAATAAAAAATTTCTAGAATCAATGAATGCATAAGAACAGGAGTCTAATCAAAAAATGAAAAGCGACCTTCATCCGAAATATGCGGATACAACCGTTAAATGCGCATGCGGAAACATTATCGAAGTGGGATCAACAAAATCAGACATCCGGGTTGAAATATGTTCAAAATGCCATCCCTTTTTCACCGGCAAGCAGAAACTGGTGGATACGGCCGGCCGGATTGAACGCTTCCGCAAGAAATACGAAAAATTTGAGAGCAAATAACGACCCCATCACCTTGGCGCATCGGATAGCCTATCCCCGGTAAGTATTTTTCGGGAAATATACTGATAAAGCTGTTTGAGAGCTTTGGAAAATGTTCGGCTTCGTTCTAGTACACGGAAAGCATCCCGCCCATTAGCGGGATAGACCACCCCGGTCCCTTTAGGAATACCGTGCGTATTCTTAGTCGTGTTTCAGCAGGATGGGTCTTTCCGGAAAACCGGGCGAAAAGGGTGTTTTCCAGGGCTCTTTGCTTTCTGACGGCCGGCTGATGGGTGTTCATACCCTAAAGTATAAACAGTTAGCGATATGTTTGAAAAACTGAATAGTGTTGAAGAGCGGTTTATAGAACTGGAAATCCGGTTGAGCGATCCCAATATCCTCAAGGACCGCGAGGCCTACATGCGATTCGCGCGGGAGCACGCGGATTTAAATAAAATCGTCACGGTATTCAGATCATTTAAACGCGCAACAGTTGAACTGGAAAGCAGCCAGGAATTGCTGGAAGACAAAGACCCGGAAATGAAGGCGCTGGCGCGGGATGAAATCGACCGGCTGGTTCCGGAAAAGCGGCGGCTTGAAGAAGACCTCAAAAAGCTTCTCACGCCCAAGGACCCCAACGATGGAAAAAACGTGCTGATCGAAATCCGGGCAGGCACCGGCGGTGAAGAGGCCGGTCTGTTTGCCAGCGATCTTTTCCGGATGTATTCCCGTTACGCCGAAACCAAGTCCTGGAAAGTTGAAATCATGAGCCATCATCTCACGGGTGTCGGCGGTCTGAAGGAAATCATCGCCATGGTTCACGGCAATGGGGCTTACAGCCGGCTGAAATATGAAAGCGGCACGCATCGGGTTCAACGGGTGCCGGCAACCGAGGCCCAGGGGCGCATCCACACCTCTGCCGTCACCGTTGCGGTTTTGCCGGAAGTCGAAGAAATCGAGCTGCAGATCGATCAGGAAGAAATCAAAGTCGATGTTTACCGCTCCACCGGTCCGGGCGGTCAATCCGTTAACACAACGGATTCGGCCGTACGCATTACCCATCTGCCCACGGGCCTGGTGGTTACGTGCCAGGATGAAAAATCCCAGCATAAAAACAAAGCCAAGGCCATGAAGGTTTTGCGGGTGAGACTCTATGACGCGATGCTCAACGAGCAGAATCAAAAACGGTCCGATGAGCGCAAGAGCCAGATCGGCAGCGGTGACAGGAGTGAACGGATCCGAACCTATAATTTCCCCCAGGGGCGGATGACCGATCACCGCGTCGGCCTGACCCTTTATCGGCTGGATTCTATTTTGCAGGGTGATATAGATGAAATTATTGATGAATTGACAACCTTTTATCAGGCCCAGGCGTTACAAAATGCAGAATCAGCCCCAGTCCAGGGAGTCGCTCTGGACAATTCTTAAGCTCCTCAAGTGGGCTGCCGCGTACTTTAAATCCCACCAGATTGAAAATCCGAGGGCAACCGCTGAAGTTTTACTGGCCCATACCCTGGGAAAAGAACGCATTGATCTGTACGTCTGTTATGACCAGCCCCTGGCCAACGAGGAACTCCAGCACTTTAAAACCCTGATCAAAAAAAGAGTCGAACGGGAACCGGTTGCCTATATTACAGGGGTCAAGGAATTCTGGTCGATGGAAATGCAGGTCAACCCGGCAGTCATGATTCCACGGCCGGAAACGGAATGCCTGGTGGAAGCCGTCCTTGCACAGCTTTCCGGGAATCCCGATAATACCCCCCGGCGCATTTTGGAGCTGGGCACAGGATCCGGGGCCATCATTCTGGCGTTGGCCTCCAGATTGCAAAGAGATCTTTTTTTCGCCCTGGATTGTTCCATCCGTGCGCTCCGGCTGGCGCAGCAGAATGCGCGGCAGCATAGACTTGGGGACCGGATCCATTTCTTTTGCGGCGACTGGATGAAAGCGCTAAAATCAAGGGGCGATTTATTTGACGTTATTGTGTCCAATCCCCCCTATATCAAAACCGGCCTGATCACCGGGCTGGCGCCTGAAATTTACCGGTATGAGCCTATTCAGGCATTGGACGGGGGCAAAGACGGTCTGGACTGTCTGCGGCTGATCATCGATCAGGCCCACCAGTACCTGAAAGACGACGGCCGGCTCTTTCTGGAGATCGGCTTTGACCAGAAAAAGAGCGTCCAGGACATCATCACGGAAAACGGGAACTATGGCGAGACTGTTTTCGGTGAGGATTATAGCGGCTGCGACCGCGTGGCATCGATGAAAAAAATAGGCTGAAGGTGAATAGGCTGAAGGCCGAAGGAAGTAGGCTGAAGACTGAAATTTCAATAACGGTTCACAGGGATCAGGGATCAGAGGTCAGGGGTCGAGGGTCAGAAAAAAACTGACACAGCGGAACATTTATCGGTTTAACAGCTTATCGGCTCAACAGCCTTTTCGGCCTTCAGCCTTCGGTCTTCAGCCTATTTACCTATTTTTCCTAAAAAACATCTTGCGAATACTTAATTAATTTGATAAAAAAACACGTTTAATATGATTGATTCACCATAAATCACACGCGCGTGGACCTGTTGCCAGGTGCTCTCAGGGAGAGTGGGCAGCAGGGCGGAAACGGGCGGAGGAAAAACCAGACGGAAAAGGAGAAAAAAATGGCGTATGTAACAATGAAGGAACTCCTTGAAGCGGGAGTTCATTTTGGTCATCAGACAAAACGTTGGAATCCCAAGATGAAGCCGTATATTTTCGGCGCCCGCAATGGGATTTATATTGTTGACCTGCAAAAAACCGTCCGCATGTTTAAAACGGTCTATGATTTTATCGTCGACACCGTGGCAAACGGCCGCTCGGTCCTGTTTGTGGGGACCAAGAAACAGGCCCGGGATGCCATATATGAAGAGGCCAACCGTTGCGAAATGTTTTATGTCCACAACCGCTGGCTGGGCGGAATGCTGACCAATTTCCAGACGATTAAAAAAAGTATTGACCGCCTGAACTACCTCAATACGATCCAGAATGACGGCACCATTAACCTGTTCCCCAAAAAGGAACGGCTGCAACTGGCGAAAGAACGGGTAAAACTCGACGACAACCTGGGGGGGATCCGGAGCATGAACCGGCTTCCCGGTGCGATTTTTGTTATTGACCCGAACAATGAATCCATTGCGGTGCGTGAAGGCCGGCGGCTCAATATCCCCATTGCCGCCGTCGTAGATACCAATTGCGACCCGGATGAGGTGGATTACCCCATCCCCGGCAACGATGACGCGATTCGAGCGATTCGGCTGCTGACATCCAAGATTGCCGATGCCTGTCTGGCCGGCAAGGAACTGCTGGCGGAAAAGCAGCAGGCCGAGGCCGACAAGGAAATCGATGAAAAGTCCGAGGTGGCGGCTGCCAGCGCGGAGTTGAAACCGGGTGAGCGCAAGATCATTTCCGACGGCACCAAAGGGCCTGTGGTGGAGATCATCAAGCGGTCAACACAGGAAGCGGTCGCCAAATTTGAAAACGATGATATTGATGAAGCGAGTGAAACTGAAGAGAGGTTGGGTGAGTAAATATGGCAGACATCAGTGCAACGATGGTTAAACAGCTCCGTGAAAAAACCTGCGCCGGCATTATGGATTGCAAGGAAGCGCTTGCGTCCTGCGACGGTGATATCGATAATGCTGTTGATTTTTTAAGGAAAAAGGGATTGGCGACCGCCCAAAAAAGGGCGGGCCGGGCGATGATGGAAGGAACCATCCAACCCTATATACATATGGGCGGAAAACTCGGCGTTCTGGTTGAGGTGAACTGTGAAACCGACTTTGTGGCCAAGACGGATGATTTCAAGGAATTGGCCAAAAACATCGCCATGCATATTGCAGCGAGCAATCCGGTGGGTGTTTCCCCTGAAGACGTCCCGGTAGAAATCATCAACAAGGAAAAGGAAATCTATCGCGACCAGGCGCTCCAAATGGGGAAACCCGAAAAAATGATCGACAAGATCGTGGATGGAAAACTGTCTAAATTTTTCAAGGAAAGCTGCCTGCTCAATCAGGCCTATGTCCGTAATCCCGATATTACTGTTACCGATCTTTTAAACGAATCGATTGCTAAAATCGGTGAAAACATTACCATCAAACGGTTCGTACGATTCCAGGTGGGGGAGTCTTAAATCGTGGCACATCCTCAATTTAAGAGAATATTGTTAAAGCTCAGCGGCGAAGCGCTGATGGGCGATCAGGGTTTTGGGATCAGCCCGGAGGTGTTGAAGTACGTGGCCGAAGAAGTCCGGTCCATATTCGACCTCGGTGTTGAAATCGCCATTGTCGTCGGCGGCGGCAATATCTTTCGCGGTATTGCCGCCAGTTCCTACAACATGGACCGGGTTTCGGCCGATAAAATGGGCATGCTGGCGACGGTGATCAACAGCCTGGCGCTGCAGGACGCGCTGGAGGAAAGAGGCATCGTCACCCGCGTGCAGACGGCCATTTCAATGCACGAAGTGGCCGAACCGTATATTCTCAGACGGGCGATGCGCCACCTGGAAAAAGGCCGGGTGGTCCTTTTTGCTGCAGGAACCGGCAACCCTTACTTTACGACGGACACTGCCGCCGTGCTGCGGGCAAAAGAAATTCATGCCGAAATTTTATTGAAAGCAACCAAGGTTGACGGGGTCTACGATTCAGATCCCGTCAAAAACAAGAATGCCGCTTTTTTTAAAAAGATCACCTACCGCGATGTGCTGGAGAAACGGCTGCAGGTGATGGATATGACGGCGATCTCTCTGGCCATGGACAATCAGCTCCCTTTGGTTGTTTTCAACCTCCGTACCAAAGGAAACATCAGAAAATTTGTGTGCGGCGAAGATGTCGGCACCCGCATCGTCAGCTAAAAATCTGAATCTTGACTTGAGGTGAATAGCCATGATCGAATCGATATATGAAGATACCAGAGAACGGATGGGCAAGTCGGTCAGCGCCCTTAAAAGTGAGTTTAAGAGAATTCGAACCGGCCGGGCTTCGCTGGCCCTGCTGGACAGCATCCGGGTTGATTATTACGGTACGCTGACGCCGCTGAATCAGATGGCGT
Source organism: Desulfobacterales bacterium (assembly GCA_029211065.1). Taxonomy (NCBI): domain Bacteria; kingdom Pseudomonadati; phylum Thermodesulfobacteriota; class Desulfobacteria; order Desulfobacterales; species Desulfobacterales bacterium. Next base: position 16,010 of record JARGFK010000048.1, on the reverse strand, counting down.
CCCTGGCTGTTCCTGAAAGCCGTTTGATCACGATCCAACCCTGGGATATTTCGGTTATCAAAGAAATTGAAAAGGCGATTTTAAAGTCCGACCTGGGGCTGACACCGTCCAGCGACGGAAAGATTATCCGCATCGCCATCCCGCCGTTGACCGAAGAACGGCGCAAAGAGCTTGTCAAGGTCGCCAATAAAATGAGCGAAGAATATAAAGTGGCTGTTCGCAACATCCGGCGGGATTCAAACGAACTTTTTAAAGGCCTGAAAAAAGACGGTGATATTTCGGAGGATGACGCTTTTAAGGCTCAAGAGCAGGTGCAAAAGATAACCGATGAGTACATCAGACGGATCGATGATGTCTATCAAGAAAAAGAGAAAGAGATCCTTGAATTCTAGCCCGTCTTTTTCCGGTTACGAAGACCTGCCGGCGGGAAAACTCCCCGCCCATGTCGCCATCATTATGGACGGCAATGGTCGCTGGGCCAAAAAAAACCTGCTCAACCGCATTAAGGGACATGAAAAGGGCGCTGAAACGGTACGGACGATTGTCCGGACCTGCCGGGAAATCGGAATTTCCATTTTAACGCTGTATGCTTTTTCAACCGAAAACTGGGAGCGGCCCAAAACCGAAGTCGCCGCCCTGATGACCCTCCTGAGAAGGTTCCTCGAATCCGAAGAACCGGAAATGCTCCAGAATAACATTCGTCTGAATGCCATCGGCCAGGTTGAACGGCTGCCCCAGGACGTTCGGCAGACCCTGGCCTCCGTGATGGCACATACCCGCAACAATGACGGCATGCTGCTGAATCTGGCCCTGAGTTACGGCGGGCGTGCTGAAATCGTTAGAATGGTGCAGGATATCGCCGCAAAAGCCAAGGCGGCCGAGCTGGACCCGGCCATGATTACAGATGCGGATGTTTCAGCGCACCTGTACACCCGGGGAATGGCGGATCCGGACTTGCTGATTCGAACCAGCGGGGAGTCGCGGATCAGTAATTTTCTTTTGTGGCAGATCGCCTATACCGAAATATTTGTTACCGATACGCTGTGGCCCGACTTCGGCAGAGCAGAATTTATCGAGATCCTCAAAGATTTCCAGAAAAGAGAACGCCGATTCGGTAAGGTCGGTGCATCCTGAATTAGAGATAGCCGGCATTGCCTTGGTGTTTGATGTTTAAATTACAAATTCCAAGTATCAAATCACAAACAAATCTCAAATTCCAATGTTGATGGTCTCGTAAAAAGTCGAAAATGCGCCTTTATCGTCATTCCCGCGAAGGCGGGAATCCTGTGATTTCAGATGGCTATGGATGCCTGCCTACGCAGGCATGACGGGATTTGGGACTTTTTTACGAATGTGTCAATGTTCAAAACTTTCCAGAACGAAACATTGTCTGGATTTTTAAATTTTGGTTATTAGAATTTGCCCTTCGACCCGGCTCAGGGCGGTGAGCCAGCCGAACCGTTTGAGATTTGGAATTTGATAATTGGAATTTCCATAGGCAAATGTTATATTCCTATGGGGATAACCAAAGCGTGTCCCCTAATGATTATTAACGCTATCGAGACAATATTTTGGTACAGACCGCACACCTCAAACGCTGGCTCACCAGCATCATTGCACTGCCGCTGCTGATCCTGCTCATCGTCAAAGGGGGCAGCCTTCTCTTTGCCCTGCTGATCGGTTTGGTGGCGCTTGTGGCGCTGTGGGAATATTACCGCATTGCCGGGGTACCCACCAGCGGCAGGGACAATCTATGGTTGCCGGTTCTGGGTTATGCGGCCGGCTGCGGCATCATCTGGGGGGCGTTCAAGGGGTCTTACGGGATGATGCTGGGATTCGCCGTCTTTAATTTTTTGGGGGCGGCACTGGGTTCGCTCAAACGCTTTTCGTCCGATACCGCTGTCAGCCACCATATCATCAGACAGTTTTTCGGCAGCGTTTATGTGCCGGTGCTCCTTTCCAGCCTGGTGCTGATCCGGAACGGAGCGGCCGGGATCCCCTGGATCTTCCTGCTCCTGGGGGTCGTCTTTGCCGGGGATGTGGCTGCTTATTATGTCGGAACTTATTGGGGGCGTCACAAGCTGTGTCCGGCCATCAGTCCCGGCAAAACCATCGAAGGCGCCATCGGCGGCCTCGGGGGCAACCTGCTGATCGGGGCGCTGTTTAAATTTTATTTATTACCGCAACTTCCCTGGCTTCCCAGCCTGTTGTGTTTCGTCTCGATGGGCCTGATGGCCCAGGCCGGCGACCTTTTCGAATCCGAATTAAAGCGTGCCGGCAAGGTGAAGGATTCCGGCGTCATCCTGCCGGGGCACGGCGGTATTTTGGATCGTATCGATGCGCTGCTCTTTGCCGCACCCATCGCTTATGTTTTTAAAGCGTATCTGTTTTCGTGAGTTAGTATGAAAGAACTTTGCATCTTGGGCTCCACCGGCTCCATCGGCCGCAACACCCTGCGGATTGTCGACATGTTTCCCGACAGGTTCAGGGTCAGGGCACTTGCGGCCAAGACGCAAGTTGCCCTGCTGTCGGAGCAGATTGCCAGATTCAAGCCGGACATCGCTGTCGTTTTTGATGAAAAACGGGCCCGTGAACTCAGGCGGCGCATTCCCGCCGGCGCAGGGGTCGAGATCCTCCATGGGGCCGAGGGCTACCGGGCGGCAGCCGACCATGCGCCGGTGGATACGGTGGTGGCGGCCATGGTGGGGGCGGCCGGATTGATGCCGGCCCTGGCGGCCATTGATGCCGGTAAAAACATCGCACTGGCCAACAAGGAAACCCTGGTCATAGCCGGCGATATCGTCATGAAAAAAGCAGCCGCCAACAAGGTTCAGATCCTGCCGGTGGACAGCGAACACAGCGCTGTGTTTCAATGCCTTTCGGGCCAGCGCCGTCAGGACCTGGCCAAAATTCACCTGACCGCTTCGGGCGGCCCGTTTTTCAATAAAGCCAAGCGTGAATTCGCAGCCATTACCCCGGCCGAAGCGTTGAAGCACCCCACCTGGCAAATGGGCCAAAAGATCAGCATCGATTCGGCCACGCTGATGAACAAAGGCTTGGAGGTCATCGAAGCCCAGCACCTGTTTGGGGTACCCACCGGCATGATCGAGGTCGTGGTACACCCCCAGAGCCTGATCCATTCGATGGTTTCATTTAAGGATGGTTCGGTTATCGCCCAGATGGGGATTCCGGATATGAGGGGCGCCATTGCCTACGCGCTCTCCCATCCGGAACGCTTGCCCCTGGAGCAGCCCATCCCCGATTTTGCCGGCATCGGCATGTTGAAGTTCAAACGTTTGGATTTAAAAAAATTTCCGTGCCTGGGCCTGGCGTTTTCCGCCGGCCGCCAAGGCGGGACCCTGCCGGCCGTCTTGAACGCGGCCAATGAAGCAGCGGTTTATGCGTTTTTAAACCGTAAAATTTCATTCATTCAGATTGTGACGGTTATTGAGGAAGCCATGGCCCAGCATTCGGTGGTGACGGACCCCGCTCTTGACGACATCATCGCGGCGGACGAATGGGCCCGCCGCCAGGCGCAGGCCATCATTCGGCGTTTAAAAAAATAATGGGCTTCTTTATATTGCGATTAAATGCGTTGTCTGGTATTCTGACGGGAAAACAGGCTGAAGACGAATAGACCGAAGGCTGAAGGGAAACAGGCTGAAGGCTGATGGAAAAAAATCCTTCAGTCTTCAGCCTAAACGCCTTCAGCCTATTCACCTAACAAGAAGGTTTCATGAGTACGAATATTTTTGCTTTTATCATTGTCCTGGGGGTGCTGATATCGATTCACGAACTGGGGCATTTTCTAATTGCGCGCCTGTTCGGCGTGGGGGTTGAAAAATTTTCGCTGGGATTCGGGCCGCGTATTCTGGGTAAAAAAATCGGCATTACCGAGTACCGGATTTCAGCCATTCCTCTGGGCGGTTACGTCAAAATGGTGGGCGAGGAGCCCGACAGCGAGATCGATCCCAAAGACATTCCCATATCCTTCACGCACAAGCATGTATTTAAGCGCATACTGATTGTAGCGGCCGGTCCGGCCTTTAACCTCCTGCTGGCCGCCATCATTTTTTTCGTGATTTTCCTGATTTCGGGTATTTACATCCTCAAACCGGCTGTGGGCAAGGTTCAGAAAAACACCCCGGCCGAGCAGGCCGGGCTTAAGGCCGACGACCTTATCGTGGCCATCGACAATGTCGCTGTAACGAACTGGGAGGAAATGTCGAGCCTGATTTCCGCCAGCAACGGCAAAACACTGACCCTGTCGGTCCGCAGGGGGGATTCGGAGCTTGTCTTTAAGGTTCAGCCCCAGCTCAAAACAACCCAAAACATCTTTGGAGAAGATGTCCAGCGCTATGTGATCGGCATCGGGGCTTCCGGCGACGGCTATTACAAACAGTTGAATCCGGTGGAGGCATTTGTAGAGAGCGCCGTTCAGACCTACCATATCACCAAGCTGACCATTGTGAGCATCTTCAAACTGATTGTCGGCTCGATTTCCACCAAAACGCTGGGGGGGCCCCTCATGATCGCGGAAATGGCGGGGCAGCAGGCCAAACAGGGCGCCGCCAACCTGGTGTTTTTTATCGCACTCTTGAGCATCAATCTGGCTGTCCTGAATTTTCTGCCGATACCGGTATTGGACGGCGGTCATCTGCTTTTCTTTTTCATAGAGGCTGCCATCGGCCGCCCCGTCAATACGCGGATGCGCGAGATTGCGCAGCAGGTGGGGATTTTCGTCTTGATCCTGCTGATGGTGTTTGTTTTTTATAATGATATTACCCGGATCTTTTTTAGCTGAAACGATATTTTTATGCCGTATCGAATTGAAATCATGATAAAACCCGAACTGTTCGATGCCGAGGGCGAAGGGGTTCGCCAGAAGGCCAAGAACTATTTCGGAATCAACCTTGCGAGCGTCCGCGCCATCCACGTGGTGACCATCGATGCGGACCTGACGCCGGACCAGATCGAACGGATCCGGACGGAAATCTTTACGAATCCGGTTACCCAGGTTTCATCCCTGGATCCGCTTCCCTGTGACTTTGATTGGACCATCTGGGTCGGATACCGACCCGGGGTTCGCGACAACCCCGGCAGCACGGCGGTTGAGGCGGTGGAAGACCTGCTGGGCGCTAAATTGGGTCCGGACAGCGCCATCTACACCTCCCGGCGCTACTGCCTGTGCGGTCAGGGGATTGCCGCCGAGTCGGTGAACCGGATCGCTGCGCAATTACTTGCCAACGACACGATTCAGCAGTGGAAAATATTCAGCCAGGGGGAGTGGGACCCGTCCGAAGGGATCGGGTTTATCCTTCCCATGGTCATCCTCAACCACACCCCCATGGTGACGGCGATTCCCATCGACAGCGATAAAACCCTCATGCAAATCAGCGACGAGCGCAACTTGGCGCTGAATCCCAACGATATCCCCACCATCCGGGCGTATTTTCTGGATGGCGAGGTCCAAGCCGCCCGGGCACGGGTGGGCCTGTCAGACCCCACCGACGTGGAACTTGAATATATTTCCCAGGCGCGCAGCGATCATTGCAATCACAACACCTTCCGGGGCCTGTTCCATTATCGCGAGAATCCCGGCGGATCGACAGAGCGGGTGGACAACCTCTTTAAGACCTGCATCGAAGCGCCGACCCTGGCGTTGATGGCGAAAAAACCCTGGGTGGTGTCGGTATTGTGGGACAACGCCGGCGCCGGGCGGTTTGATGAAGACCATTATTACGTCATCACCGGCGAAACCCATAATTCCCCCTCCAATATGGAGGCCTACGGCGGCGCCATTACCGGGATTGTCGGTATCTACCGGGATCCCATGGGAACCGGCAAGGGATCGAAGCTGGTGATGGGGAGTTACGGCTTTTGCGTCGGGCCCAGGGATTATGCCGGCAGCCTGAAACCGCACCTGCATCCCCGCCGGCTGCTGGACGGGGTCATCGAGGGCGTCCGGGACGGCGGCAACAAGAGCGGCATCCCCACGACCTTCGGCCAGGTGCTGTTTCATGAAGGGTATATGGGCAAATGCCTGGTTTATGTCACGGCCGTTGGCATCATGCCGGCCGCCATTAAAGGCGAACCGGCCGATCAGAAAACGATTGTCCCGGGGGACCTGGCCATCATGTGCGGCGGACGGGTCGGCAAAGACGGTATTCACGGCGTCACCGCCTCCTCGGAGGTGTTTTCAGAACATACCCCCGCCGGCCATGTTCAGATCGGCGACCCCTATACCCAGAAGAAGATGCATGATTTTCTGCTGGAAGTCCGGGATGAAGGGCTGATCCGTTTTATTACCGACAACGGCGGCGGCGGGCTCTCCTCCTCCATCGGCGAGTCAGCCCGCTTCTCCAACGGCTGCGAAATCGATCTCGAGAAAGTCCCCTTGAAATATGAGGGGCTCGACCAGTGGGAAATCTGGATATCCGAATCCCAGGAGCGCATGACCGTGGCCATCGACCCGGAAAACTGCGACCGTTTTATGGCGCTTTCCCGCAAACATGCGGTGGAAAGCACCGTCATCGGCCGGTATACCGATTCGGGTAAGCTGCATATCCGTTATAACGGCAACACCTGCGCTTATATCGATCTGGACCTGCTTACGTCCGGTTTTCCCCAGTGGGAATTTAAGGCCGAATGGCAGCCGCCGGAGAGCCGGGGCCTGTTTGAACCGGTTTTAAATGAACCCCGGGACTATGAAAAACTGCTGCTGGACCTGCTCGGAAGGCCCAACATCTGCTCAAAGGAATGGATTTGCCGGCAATACGACCATGAAGTCCAGGGCACCAGCGTCATCAAACCCCTGGTGGGCGCAGACCGCGATGTCAACAGCGACGCAGCCGTGATCCGGCCGGTGTTGGCATCCATCAAAGGCCTTGCCTTTTCCCAGGCCCTTCTGCCGGCTTATTCCAAGATCGACGCCTTTCACATGACGGCCTGCAGCATCGATGAGGCTGTGCGCCGACTCATCGCGGTGGGCGCCGATCCGGAACATATCGGCGGGGTGGACAATTTCTGCTGGCCCAATATCCAGTTTCATCCCCGCAACAACCCGGACGGCCAATTCAAGGCCGCCCAGCTGGTGCGTTCCTGCCGGGCGCTGCGGGACATGTGTCTGGCCTATGGAATTCCGCTTCTTTCCGGCAAGGACAGCATGTATGTGGACGGCCACCTGATGGGGTCGTACGGAGAGACCCATAAGGTGTCCGCGCTGGAAACACTGCAGTTTTCAACCATCGGCGTGCTTGAAGATGCCTCAAAGTGCGTGACCATGGATTGCAAGGTTCCGGGCGACCTGGTTTACATCCTGGGGACGACCCGCAACGAGTTGGGCGCATCGGAATATTATGAACATTTCGGCTACACGGGCTTACACGTGCCCCGGGTCCGGTCGGAAGAATGCAGTCGTCTTTACCGGGCCCTGGCCCGGGCCATAACCCAAGAGCTGGTGGCATCCGCCCACGGCATCTATCGGGGAGGGCTGGGGGTTCATATGGCGCTGGTGGCCATGGCCGGAAATTTGGGGCTGGCTATCGACCTTGTGTCGGTGCCCCGGGAGGGGATCGATGGTAATGTCGGCATTCTGTTTTCGGAATCGGCCGGTCGTTTTATCGTCAGCATCGATCCGGCCGGCCGGGAGCGTTTTGAAAAATTGTTTAAGGGTTTTGACTGCGCCTGTGTCGGAAAGGTTACAAAAACCCCTGATGTGGTGATCAAGGGGATTTCAGGCAAGCTCCTGACCGCCCTTGCGGTGGACAAACTGAAAGCTGCCTGGAAAGCACCCTTTGGAGAGTTGATATGAGCAAAGTCACGGTTTTGGTGCTCGCCGGCTACGGTATGAATTGCGATCATGAGACTGCCTATGCCTTTGAACTGGCCGGGGCAGCAGCGGTGCGGGTGCATATTAACTCCCTGATAGACGGGTCTGTCCGGTTGGACGGTTTTGATATTATGGCGTTTGTGGGCGGTTTCAGCTGGGGGGACGATCACGGCGCCGGAGTAATCCAGGCCGTCCGCATGAAAACGAATATCGGCGGCAAAATTCTTGAATTTGTGGAAAGGCAAAACCTGGTGATCGGCATCTGCAACGGGTTTCAAACGCTGGTCAACCTCGGGCTCTTGCCGGGACTCGACCGGGACTATGGTCAGCGCAGCATCGCCCTTACCCATAACGATTGCGGCAACTTCCGGAACGACTGGGTCAACCTGAAGGCAAATCCGGCCTCGCCCTGCATCTTTACGGGCGGGATTGATGGGATTGAGCTGCCCATCCGGCATGGGGAGGGAAAATTTTACGCCCGGGAAGCGATCTTTTCGCGCCTCTTGCAGGAGAATCTGGTGGCGCTGCGCTACGCCCTGCCGGACGGCACGCCTGCCGGCGGACGGTTCCCCTTCAATCCCAACGGATCCCTGGACGATATTGCCGGCATCTGCGATCCTTCCGGCCGGATATTCGGCCTGATGCCGCATCCCGAGGCCTACAACCACTGGACCAACCACCCGGGCTGGACCCGCACGAAAGAGACGCTCAAGCGCCAAGGCCGCGGCTTTCCCAAAGATCCGGCGCCCGGGATCAAGATGCTGAAAAATGCGGTGGACTTTATCAAGGAAAGGTGAATAAGCCTTTAGAATTTGATAATTGTAATTCAACTTTTGTAATTTAAATTAAGGTGGCATTCATGAGCAACAGCGACGACAGAAAAAAGGAGAAATCCTCCGGGTTAACGAAAGTTTGTCCCTATTGTTCGACCCATCTTCTGCTTCAGGCGACCGCCTGCACTTACTGTACGAAAAAAGTAGGTCCGGTGAATCGGCAGGGAATCGCTGAAAAACCGACGGACTGGAAGGCCTATACAGCCTGTTTTTTAAGCTGGGGTGCTTTGTTTATCTATTTTTGGATCTTGGGCTGGTCCAAACCCATGACGGCGTTTTTTAAACAGCTTGCCTTTCAAACCTGGTTTATCATTGTAAAAATATCTTTTTCGATTTGGAACGTGTTCGTAAGCACCTGGGATAGAATTGGGGAAATTTTGACGAACTTATTGAACAAGTTGACTGGTTGATCGTTTTTTTGGCTTTAAATTTGACACATTCGTAATAAGTCCCAAATCCCATAATGTCTGCATAGGCAGGTACCCATAGCCATCTAAAATTGCTTTGATCTCTTCTATTGACATTTTTTATATAGCCGGCCGTGTTTTTTGTAAACTGGGTTTAAATATACTTCTTTACAATTTCCACCGTTTTAAGAAGAATTTATAATGCTTCCGGGAGGTGATGTATGATGGATAAAAGCCTTGGGTTTACCGTCGTCGAACTCCTTGTTGTCATCGCTATGATTGCGTTGGTCACCGCTATTGCCGTACCCAACTTCATCGGCTTGCTGCCGGATTACCGCCTGAGATCGGCAACCCGCGATCTCTTTTCTAATTTTCAGAAGGCAAAACTGACAGCCATCAAACGAAATGTCAACACAGCGGTTTGTTTCCACGAGAGTGGATATGTTATGTTTGTTGATGCGGACATCGACTTTGAGAAAGACAGTGCCGAGGAGGCTGTCACACAGGTGGATTGGGAAAATTATAAAAGCATCAGCGTTAATACGGCAGCAATAACTTTTGACAGCTCAAGCGGCCAGCCCTGTATCGCTTTCCGCCCCACCGGGATTCCGGCTGACAACGGCGGTGGGTTTGCTTCCGGCACCACGCCTATCAGCAACACGAATGATCGCACCACGCGGGTTATCATTTCGCAGGCGGGCAATATTCGAATCGACTAAGTGATTCGGTTCATGGATTTCTTATGAACGCCGTTATGGCCACAGCAAAAAGGGTGTTGCTTCCGGCTGCCCGGTTAAATAGCCACTGGTCGTTACCTGGGTTAGACCGGTCGAGTCGATATTCACTTTATAGATATCGTCCCCCTGCTTGAAAATAATTTCATTGCCATCAGGTGAAAACGTTGGATTCCAGCAATTGGGATTACAATTCCATATTTGTTGTTCGTTTTGACCTGTTCGGTCCATAATCCAGATATCCATATACCCTTGGCCATCGCGGTCCGATACAAAAACCAGGCTCTGTCCATCCGGCGACCAGGCCGGCTGGGTATTGGTAAACGCATCGTGGGTAAGATTCAGATTGCCGCTGCCGTCCGGATTGATCAGGTAAATATCCCCCGCAAATACCCACTGACCAAGCCCCGGGTCAAATTCATCCTTAAGGTAGTACGCGATCTTATCGTCCTGGGGGGACCAGCGCGGTTTTGCACCGTTAAGATCCTTTTGACTCCAGAAGGCATAATCGTTTACAAAACTCCAATTGCCGCTGGCCACTTCAAATATAATCAACCCACCTCTGACCAATATATCGAGGTTGGTGATGGATCTTAAAGCCACTATCTTTGTACCATCAGGTGAAAACGATGGCGCAGTATCATGAATAAAAGATGGGTCCCCGTTATCCAGGGTTCTCAGGATATTATACGGATACGGCGCCTCTGATGTCAGATCGATTACCACGATATTGCGATTGTAAGGCGTACTGAAGTGCTCTTCAAAGGCAAGCTTGCTTCCATCCGGGCTCCAGGCGGGTGTAAAATAAAAGGAATCGGGAGCTGACCCTTCGGTAATATTCTGCGCGCCGGTACCATCCGGGAAAATGGTATAAATATCACTTTTATTTCCCGGTCCTCCCGGCTGATGGAAATAGGCGATTGTATATGGGTGAGTTGGAATGGTTTTAGCAACGACTGCGCAGTCTTCATTGCCCAACTTGCCTTTAAATACGAGCATAAAAGATAAATCCTGCGCTCCAAAAGGAATCGCGACGGGAAAGGTCACACTCAGATGAACATATTCGGAGTTTATAGGATCGGTGTAATCGCTAATGGGGTAAATGTTATCTTTAAAGCCGAAAACTGCTTCACTCGCTCCTGCCGGCGTGTATTTATATGCAAGAACCAGTTTGCCGGTTTCAAACGGCTCCACATCCTGGCCTGCGGCAATGGGCGGAGTTGCATTTTTGACGACAAATTCAATTCTGGTAATGGTTCCATCAACAGCTTTAATTGGAATGGCATTTATGATGTCCAATCTGCCGCGGAAAAAATAATCCAGCAAGCCTGCTGAATAACCTACTGCGCGGGGAATCAGTTTCGACGCATAATCTTTATAACAGACTGCGTCCAAATATACGGGAAGTTCTTCGCTGCTTATATTAGGGAAATATTTTGTTCGAAAGTAGTTCGTATAACTTACCACGGCCAGATGATTTATTTGTTCGCCGGGATGGCCGTTTGTGCTTGATAGATATTGCCGGTCAAGATTCGGAATTCCATCCGGCGGTGTGTCAAGTATGATGACAGTGTGTTCAGCCTTGGGGAAAGGGAATTCATTCGTAAACATGGTATCCGGGCTAAGAAAGTTGGCGCTGGTATACTCTGAAAGACCGATGTCAGGCCTTAATGTAACCGCAGGATTCGTGTTTGCCTGAATATATTGGTTTGTATCAAATAAATTTGCCACGGGGACAGAGCCAAGAGAGTTGGGGATGCCGATTGCGGATGGATCAAAAAACTGAGGAAGCGTAACAGTATCACCTATTATAACTTCTCCAAGTTCAGGATTGATGACAACCTTCCCAGAATTATTTACCCAGTCTTCATATGCGGGGGTATAGTGCCCATCATCCCTTGCATGCTCAGGAACGGACAAGTCTTGCACCAGATGCATCAGTTGTCCGAGTCCTCGGAAGGTGTCCGCAAAATAATCATCTCTTGTTGCATTATTTGAAGATGTAAGGGCCTTATAAAAATAGTCCCTTACATCATGCCATGAGTAATGTCCGCCTGGGCCCTGTTCTCCCACGAGTTTTTGGGACCATAAAATTGAGGATTCGCCGGCAAGAAAACCAGTGCCCCAAATCCCGGAAAAACCCCCGTCAGTCAAAGGGTTGTGAAAATGATTGACTGATCTAAGATATGGGATGGTCCAGGGAGGTTCGTCTTCAAATTCCCCGCCATCTTCTATCAATACAGAAACTGTCTTTGTTATTCCGGGCTCAGGGTTTATGCCTTCATCAATTCCTAATAAAAACCCCAATTGATCCTTCAAACATAAATCAAGTGAGAATCCATTTAAACTGTTTTGGCAAACAAAGTCATTAATGGTCCTATGCGTAGCAGGGTTGAGAGCGAAAGATAAATTAAAATTTAATAAGTAAAAGACTATTGACAACCATACGATCTTATAAATTTTATTCACTGCCTTTTACCTCCGTTTAATGTTTGTACGCAGCCATTTGCGTTCTTTTGCTATTTCTTCACTCAATAAAGGATATACACTCTCTGGAATGTGGCCGCTGATAGAATTCCTGGAAGCCCTTCTTCTTTCCTCCCACGTCAAAAGCTTTGGTAATTCCACTACCCCATAGGTAAATGACCGCAGATTTATTTCACCCTTAGTGCCAATTTCTTGTGAAAAAATCTTTTCACGGTGCACTTGAGGTGGTGGGCTTGTATGCAGACCTGGATAGTTACCATACCCCCGCTTATAAATAATGAAATCGGTAATACCTTCACGTGAATTGGGTCCCATTAGTGTAGTATAAGCCGGGATTCTAAACTCCCCTTTTCCATCGGTTAAAACCTCCTTAATATGTATGATGGATGAGCCTCCGCCGGCTGGACCACTTATAATAGGATCTTTATTATATATTGCTACCACAACCGCCCCTTCAATAGGCTGTTTTGTTTCAGTATCTATAACTTTGCCCTTGAATTCCGGTTTACTGAACACCAGACAGCCTGCAAAACATGGGAAGCTGAAGATAATGACAAAAAGCGAGTAGAATAAGATTGTAAAATAAAACTTTTTCATCATAGCCGACTCCTTACTGGACCTTTTAAAAGAAACGAATCCTCCAGACCCCATCTGAATCCTTGACGAAGAGGATATAAAAAGAATAAGTCTGCCCGTCCTGCTCGCCAGGCATATTATATTCCACAATTCTATCGCGAATCTGGACTAGTTCAATATCTTGCAGACCCGCTGAAATCTCAGTCAAATATGAGTTCAGCAGGTTAAAATTATACTCGTACGTGTTCCTTGCACGTTTAGCGATAAACCCCAGAGCTGCGTTTTTATCGCTATTGCTTAATCCCGTTTTCATGCCCTTCCACTTAGCTCTCAACAGGGCATCCAGTTCGGCTTGATCGAGGGCCTGTACGGCCACGGTATCTGTATAGGTAATGTTTTGATTATCTATTGCTTCGGCGTTGAAATAATAGATGCCGGGACCGTCGATTTCCATTTTATATGTTTTGTCTACGATAGAAAGCTGGGTCGCCGTGCCGGAGCCGGTATAGGTTATTGAAGGTGAGGTTATGACAAAAGTGCCGCTGACTTCAAGGTCTGTTTGCAGGGGAGAAACGCCGGATTCCGGGTCGGCGGTGATGGTGATATAGTTTGTGCCGGCATATGCCGCAGTAGCAATGATCGAGGTGGTTGCCGTAACACCGTCGGCGGCGGTAGATGTGACGGTGATGATATTTTCGCCTTCGGTGAGCGGAACGTGGTTGGCTGCAAAGAGATTGCCGGATACCAGGGCGACAATCCCGTTTACAGTGACGCCGACGTCATTATCAGCGGCATTGGCGATCATACCGGTAACCATGACATCCGGCCGGATGATAGTCGCGCCGTTTGAAGGCGATGTGATGCTTAATAGCAGTTGTGAGGGGACCGATACGGTAACACCGGAAGATGCCGTTCCCCCGGGACCGGTTGCTGTGATCATGTATGTTGTGGTTCCGGCCGGCGTCAATACCATGGACCCGCTTGAATCAACGCTGCCGATGCCGGGTTCGATCACAACGGAAACCGCGTTAGTGGAACTCCAGGTCAGGGTAATGGACTCATCCGGCTGGATAGTTGCCGGGTTGGCGCCGATGCTGACCGTAGGCCGGGGATAGGAAACGGCCACACTTGCGCTGGCCGTGCCGCCCGGACCGCGGGCCGTAATGGTATAGGTAGTGCCTGCGGCCGGCGAAACCAGTATGGAGCCGTTCAGATCAATGCTTCCGATTTCAGGTTCAATGGCGCAGGAAGTCGCATTGGTAGAATTCCAGGTCAGGGTTGCAGTCCCTCCGACCTGAAGGATTTCAGGCGTTGCTGATATGCCCACCGTGGGAACCACCGGTTGATTTACAGCTACTGTTACGCTGCCCGTGGCCGTGCCGGCAGGGCCGGTAGCCGTGATGGTATAGGTGGTGGTGGCGGCAGGAGATACCTGCATGGAGCCGCTTATGGCCACGCTGCCGATGTTGGACTCGATTACACAGGACGTAGCATTGCTCGCGCTCCAGGACAAGGTAAAGGAGCTTCCTGCCAAAATGGTGTCGGGATTGGCCGATATTCCCACTGACGGCGGAATGGCAGGATCAACTACATAAACCGTTACGCTATCTGTGACGGTGCCGCCGGCTCCGGTAGCCGTAATGGTATAGGTGGTGGTCTGCTGCGGTGAAACCGTTACAGACCCTTCGGCAGAAACGGTTCCAATGCCCGGAGCGATGCTGATGCTGTCGACGTTTGCTGCACTCCAGGACAAGGTGGCTGCCTCGCCGGTCTGGATGATTTCAGGAAAGGCGGTTATGGTTACGGAGGGGGTTGAGAGATCATAAATATAGGCTGAACCCGAATCGCCATTGTATTCAGCACCAATCATGACGTAGTTACCACTAACGGATACAGATATTCCATACCAATCATGATATGCTGAATCATTGGACGTTAGCTTGATCTGCTCGATCCAGTCTTCACCATTACGCTTGAAGATATAGGCGGAACCCGAATCGCTTCCGGCATCATCGTTTCCATAAGCACCCACAACAGCAATGCCGTCGCTGATGGATACGGAATTTCCGAAATAGTCATATTCTGAAGCGTCGCTGGCCGTTATTTTGGTCTGCTGAGTCCAGATTGTTCCTTCGCGCTTGAAGATATAGGCGGAGCCTGATTTGACAGCAAAATCGCTATCCCAATCAGCGCCTATAATGGCGTAATCACCGCTGATTGATACAGACTTCCCGAACAAGTCTATATATCCTGCGTCGCTGGCCGTTATTTTGGCCTGTTGGGCCCAAGCCTCCCCCTCACGCTTGAAGATATAAGCAGAACCTGAATTGCTTCCGGCATCATTGTTTCCATAAGCACCCACAAGGACATAATTGCCACTGATTGATACAGAATAGCCAAACATATCACCGGCCCCTGCATCGCTTGGTTTAAGTTTGGCCTGCTCTGTCCAAGAGGTGCCATCTCGTTTAAAGATATAAGCTGAACCTGAATATCGGTATCTTCCACCATCGAATTCCCACGCCCCTACAATAGCATAATCACCACTGATAGATACAGAATATCCGAAATAATCAGTTGCTACCACATCGCTGCCAATAAGCTTGGTTTGTTCAGTCCAGGTTGTCCCTTCGCGTTTGAAGATATAGGCTGAGCCTGACTGGTCTCCAGCGTGATCGTCATGAGGAGCGCCCACAATGGCGTAGTCACCGCTTACGGATACAGACCACCCAAAGCGATGATAATGGGATGGCGTATCGCTGGGTGTAATTTTGGTTTGTTCAATCCAGGAGGTACCATCGCGTTTGAAGATATAGGCGGAGCCTGAATAATAGGGCTGATCAAATTTAGCGCCCACAATGGCGTAGTCAACACTAATGGATACAGAATTTCCGAAGTGGTCATAGGCGGTTGCATCGCCGGCCGTAATTTTATATTCATTGGAAGGCCGCGGGCTAACAGTAACCGTGACATCTGCCGTGGCCGTGCCGCCCGGACCGGTGGCGGTGATGGTATAGGTCGTTGTCGCGGCAGGGGATACTTGCATGGAGCCGCTCAAAGCCACGGGTAGTGTATAATCTTTTGTGTAAATTTTAAAATGGTATAAAAAAGGGCGCTTTTCCTTTAAAAGGGTTTTTGGCAA
>JARGFK010000047.1 GCA_029211065.1 Desulfobacterales bacterium | reverse complement strand
TTTCAAGCGATGGGTAGAATGGGCAGATAAGGTCGTTGCCCAACTCGAAGATACTGGAGCTGCTAAACGCATAATGCATAAGAACGCAGAAAGACTTTTTAATATCTGACACTTCAATACTTTCTATATCAGATAGACCAAGACCCACTTGAATATGGGGACTGACACCCCTAACAAATCTCTGAAAACGTTGCTAAACAGGGGGGCGGCTTAGCCCGTCCGTTACTGCATCATCCGGCTATTAATGCCCCGTGGCAGCAAGAGTTAAAAAAGCGCGAACTGCAATTAATAGTAGGCGCTTTTCTGTTTCCCCTTTTCCAGTAATTTAAATTTCTTTTTTAGTTTTTTCCAAGGCCGACTCCACCAGGGTTCGGATTTCCTTCAGCCGTTTTTCCGACAAGGCCTCAAAGCGCAAGACCAGCACGGGCTGGGTGTTGGAGGCCCGCACCAGGCCCCAGCCGTCGTCAAACAGGACCCGGACCCCGTCGATGTCAATGATGTTGTAAAGTTTGCGGAAATGCTCGGTCACCGCTTTGACCACGCTGAACTTTTTGTCATCCGGGCACTCCACCCGGATTTCAGGGGTTGAGAAGGTCTGGGGCACGTCCGCCAGGAGCTCTGAAACTTTTTTGCCGGTATGAGATAGAATTTCAAGCAGCCGGCAGGAGGCGTAAATGGCGTCGTCATAGCCGAAGTAGCGGTCGGCAAAGAACATGTGCCCGCTCATTTCACCTGCCAGCGCCGCCTTTTCCGCTTTCATCTTCTGCTTGATGAGGGAGTGGCCGGTCTTCCACATGATCGCCCGGCCGCCGTGCTTTTCGATATCGTCATACATGACCTTGGAGCATTTCACCTCGGATATAAAGGTGGCCCCGGGTTTGCGGGACAGGATTTCCCGGGCGAAGATGATGATGAGCTTGTCGCCGTAAATAAGATTTCCCTTTTCGTCCACAACGCCGATGCGATCGCCGTCGCCGTCATAGCCGATGCCCACGTCCAGCCCTTTTTCCTTTACCCGGGCGATGAGGTCTTTCATGTTCTTGGCAACGGTGGGATCTGCTTCGTGGTTGGGAAAGGTGCCGTCCATTTCGCAATACAGGTCGTGAACTTCGCACTTGAGCCTTTTCATGATGGGCACGGCCACCACCCCGGCCGTCCCGTTGCCGGCGTCCACGCCGACCTTTAAGGGTTTGGGTATGTTGATGTTTACTACCACAAATGATTTATAAGGGGAAA
Source organism: Desulfobacterales bacterium (assembly GCA_029211065.1). Taxonomy (NCBI): domain Bacteria; kingdom Pseudomonadati; phylum Thermodesulfobacteriota; class Desulfobacteria; order Desulfobacterales; species Desulfobacterales bacterium. Next base: position 31,850 of record JARGFK010000047.1, on the reverse strand, counting down.
CCACATCGGCAGTGGACAAGGCGCCTTTGCCTTTGACAAAATCCCTTTTGTCGATGATGCTGCGGATCTCCTGTATTTGCATGCCGTGAATGGAATCGAGGTCGATGCACAGTTTAAACCCGTTATACTCCGGCGGATTGTGGCTGGCCGTGACCATGATGCCGCCCTGTTTCTTCAGGTGCTGGATGGAAAAATAAAAAACCGGTGTGGGGCACACCCCGATGTCCACCACGTCGCAGCCGGTGGCGCGCAGCCCGGCAATAATTTTTTGGGCATAACGGTCCGAGGTGGTGCGGCAGTCGCGGCCGACGGTGAGTTTTGAATGCCCCCTGTTCTGCAGATAGGTGCCGACACCCTTTCCGATGAGCTCCACATCCTCTTCGGTCATGTCTTTGCCGGCAATGCCTCTAATATCGTATTCTCTGAATATTTCCGGGTTCATCTTTAGCTCCTTTCATGCATAAACCCTGTTGTTGCAACGGCAGGGTTTATGATCCCACTATTAAAGCGACAATTCCTAACAACCAGCAATAGGGTGCAAAAAAATGCAGCCGGCCCCGGTTGACTATGTGCAGCAGCACTTTTAGGGCTCCGAAACCGACAATTCCCGCTGTGAGCGTTCCCATCAGAAACATGCCACCGGAAACGGTGGTCTCCATGGCCGGGGAATCGATGGACAAGACCAGCGCTCCCAGGATGGCGGGAATTGAGAGCAGGAACGAAAAGCGGCCGGCCACCTCACGGTCGATCCCCATAAATAGGGCGGCGGATATGGTGGAGCCGGACCGTGAAATACCGGGCATAATGGCCACCCCCTGTACCAGCCCGATCACCAGGGCATGCTTTATGGTGGTCCCTGTGAGCGGCCGCCCCTTGATCCTAAACCGCCGGGTCTGCCATAAAATGGCGCCCGTAATGATGAGCATGAGCCCCACGATCCGGACCGATCCAAAGAGCTGATCGACCATCTTGTGAAGCAAAAGGCCCAGGACGGCGGTGGGAATGCTCCCTATAACAATCAGAGTTGCCATTCGAACCGGTTCGTTATCCTGGTATAGCTGTTTGATGCCGCCGGATGTCTTTAGCAACCCCGGCAGGTTAAAAAGAGTTTTCAGAATGGATAGAATTTCGGAAAAAAAAACAATGCAGACAGCCGTCAGGGTGCCGATGTGCAGGCTGATGTCAAACAGGACTTCCGGCTCTGTCAGCCCGAAAATATTTTGCAGCAGAACCAGGTGCCCGGAACTGCTCACCGGCAGAAATTCGGTAAGACCCTGGATAACCCCCAGAAGGATGGCTTGAATAAGTTGCATTTCTCAATCTTCTTTTTTTAGTATTTACTTTTTAAGTTGTTCGGCTTTGTTCGAGTGAGAGCACTGTTATACCCAATGCCATAACTTTATAGTGAAGGCCGGTAAAAATACAAGACTTAACTATTTTTTTGCTGAACGAATACGACTTATTAACTCTCCATTGGTCTCCAAACTCCAAAATGTTATTTTTTTACCTCCAGAAACATACCTTTTTATTTCTTCGAGAGATATATATTCGCCAATTCTTAATGTGCGGGAATCCATAACTATTCTATATAAATCTGTATTGGGTTTTCTTTCTATACCCACTGTATGGCCTTCATCCCAACCACTCCCCCAACAAACCGTTAAATTTTTTATATCATGACCTGAACGTACACTGCATTCTGTTGCAAATGAACTATAATGCCTACAAACGCCACCTTTTTGATAAAAAGTTTCTTTAGGTGTTTGTACTTTTTTTATTGATTCAGGAATATATGAAAAATTATATCTCGTATAAAAAATAACAAGTAAAGGATCATTCAACCTGTCCGCAACTGTACCAAAATCATTCCATCTTTCACTTTCTTTTTTATCAACATTCATCTTCCTAAAAACCCAAGAATAAATCAGCAACTTCTTGAGGGAATATCCTGACATAATTTGCTTCGTAAGGTCTTCACGCCCATCCTCCACCAGCCAAAACAAGGCTTGCAACGGAGAACAGAATTTTCTGACTTCAGGAATGCCAATTTGATACATTTCTGCAAAAGCCTTATCAAAACCCGCACTATTTTCATTATACAGGTCACAAAGTCTTTTCAGGGTCTCCTCATCTTGTGGTGATATTCCGTCCTGTATTTCCGGCAGCTTTCCTATTTCAGTCGCAAGAAGCGGATTCTTTTCGGCTAAATCTTTAAGAATAGCCGGGTGAAGATTTCCAGCATATGGAATATTTGGTTTCGTGGGGCCAAATGAAGCGCAGCTTATTAAAAGGATTGTCAGAACGATTAAACTCGCAAGTTGAGCTCTTTTGCTTTTGATTAAGTAAGGTTCAATCATATCGGGTCGCGTTTTAAGATAAGTAACATCTCGGCAAATATACTTCAATGGTCCATTCGAATCTCTTCAAGTATCCTCGGCAGTTCTTCCACCAGGTAAAGAGGGAGTGATAGCAGCGTATATGTGACCGGCGTGCTGCCGTCAGCAGACCGGGCCATATGGGAAATCTCACCAACTTCCGGAGGGTTAAGATCAAAGCGAACGCACAACGCTGCATTTTTACTCAATGCAAATTGCTGCAAAGACTTAAGCGCGCCGCTTTTGCCGGCTTTGACCTCGATGGGGATCACCTGATCCCCGCTGGACGTCGCAAAATCCACTTCCGCATTGGCTGACTTGGCTTCCCGCAGCCAGTAGGTCAGGCGGGGCGGTTCAAATGAACTTAATAAATGCTGCCCCACAAACTGTTCGGCCAGTTTGCCTTCATTGACAAGGGACTGTCCATCCATCGCCTGTAACGCAATCCAATCCAGTCCGGTCAGATAGGCGGCCATACCCACATCCATAAACAACATTTTATAGACATTTTCATTAATCTCGGCCATCAGCGGCACTCCCGAACAATGGCTGTGAAATACCTTGTGACAAACACGGGCGCTGACCAGTAGATCGATAACTGCTTTAATTTCCCTTGATTTATCTTCTTTGGATATATTGCTGTATTTGACCTTCTGCCCGATGATTCTGGGAATCTGCCGAAACACTTTCTGCATAAGGGCCAGGTCTTTTTGTTTGGCGTATTTGGAAAAATCATCTTGATAGGTTTCGGCTATAGAGCGGTGAACGGCCGTAACTTCCATTAAGGCATTTCTTACGGCAAATGCATGGACGGCTTCCGGCATCCCACCCACGAACAGATACTCCCGCTGGCGTTTGACCAGTTTCTGGTGGGCCGACCGGGGGATACTTTGATGGATTTTGAATTCCGAAAGAAACCGGTTTAGTCCGGGTTCAACGGCAGTTAAAAACTCGCTGAAAGTCATCGGCCCCAGATGATAGTACTCAATTCGACCGACCGGCATCGAAAAATGGTGATCGGCCAAGGCAAATTCAAGCAGAGAGCCGGCTGAAATTACCGGAAGTTCGGGTTTAATTTCATAAAAATAGCGCAGCGCCTGGATGGCGTGGGGGGTGGCCTGAATTTCATCCAGAAACAGAACCGCTCCAGGGTCCTGGATGTTTCGGCCCAACAGTGCATCCAGTTCTCTGATAATGGTATCCATATCCAGGGACTTGAAAATAGCGTCCAGATACAGATGCTGTTCCAGATTGATTTCGTTTAAAACCAAACCGTTGTTTTGGGAAAACCGGCGCACCAAAGTGGATTTGCCTACCTGGCGGGCGCCTCTTAAAACCAGCGGTTTTCTGCGTTCTTTTTGGTACCAGTCATATAAATATTTTTCAGCAGTTCGTTTAAGCAAGGTCAAAACACACCCCTTTTTTCATCAAAATAATATCAAAAAACATGTTTGTTTGTCAATCGTTAAAAATATCCAGAACTTGATATTGAATTTAAAGTTAACTTAAGATAAACTTAAAAAAATTTTAAATTAACTGGAGGTGATTTTAGATGACACAATACTTAAGCGCTAAAGAATTTCGCCAGCGAATTCCAAAAATTTCTGAAGATCTCAAGAAGTGGGGAGAGATTATCGTCCTGAATAAATCAAAACCGCAATTCAAGGTCGTCCCTTTTGAAGATGTGCCTTTGGACTTGTTGGACCGCACCACCGCAATTCAGGATCCTGCGCAGCCAGACCTTCAAGACATCGCCGCTATTGTTCACAAGATCAGGAAAATAAATTGAAAATCATCATCGACACGAATGTGACGATTTCCGGCTTGCTGTGGGGGGGAGCCCCTAATCAAATCTTAAAATTATGCAGAAACGGCATTATCCGTATTCTTGAATGCGACGAGACACTGAATGAAGTTAAGAATGTCCTGAAACATCCAAAGTTTTCAAATAGGTTTTCTTCGTTGGGAACAACCCCTGCCGAAGCTTTTTCCTATTTCATGAATCTTATATCCTATATTCCCTCACCTGAATCCACACCGGACATTATCCAACAAGATCCTTTCGATAATATCTTCCTGGGACTTGCATCGGAAAACAACGCGTCCCTCATTGTTTCAGGAGATAGCCATTTGCTTGAGCATGAAAGCTATAAGGGCATCCAGATAGTGACCCCCAGTACAGCGATGAGCGTGATAGCAAGTTTTTTATAAATCCGGTTTTCGGACAGCGTGGCCAAATTTAGAATTCATTTTTATCATTTGCCCACTGCCATTGCGTCCATTTGAAAGTCAGATATTAGGCCAAATGAAAGGTTTCTTTTTTTTGTACAACACGTTGAAAAAAAATTCAACACCGACTTTCAGCGACAAACAAAAAAAGGCCACCGGACAAGGCCGATAACCCTTTAACTTTATTGTGACACCCCATCGAACGCTACAATGACGAAGGATACAGCGCAACGCTGGAAACGGATATTTTAGGAATTTACCATAGCGTTAGCCTTTAACAACGGCTATCGGCCTAAGCTTGGCCACTTTTCTGGATATGCCGGCGCCGTGGACCACATCGACCACCTGGGACACATCCTTGTAGGCATCGGGCATCTCTTCGGCCAGGGTCCCACGGCCGGTCCAGCGAACGAGAATTCCCTTGTCTTCCAGTTCGCGGTGGATGGCGCGGCCTTTACTTTTCTTTTTGGCGGCGGTGCGGCTTAAGACCCTTCCGGCGCCGTGGCAGGTTGAACCGAACGTTTCCTGCATGGCCTTTTGGGTTCCCACCAGAATATAAGAGGCGGTGCCCATATCGCCGGGGATAAGGATCGGCTGGCCCACCGGCCGGTATTCCTCGCAAAGGGCGGGATGGCCGGGGGGGAACGCGCGGGTGGCGCCTTTGCGGTGGACGCAGACGGTTACCGGGCTGCCGTCCACCACATGCGCTTCTTTTTTGGCGATATTATGGCAGACATCATACAGCAGGTTCATCCGCAGGTCCCGGGGGCCGATTCCAAAGACCCGCGCGAACACTTCGCGGGAATGGTGCAGCAGAATCTGGCGGTTGGCCCAGGCATAGTTGGCGGCGCAGGCCATGGCCCCGAAATAGCGCCGGCCGGCTTCCGACTGAATGGGGGCGCAGGCAAGCTGGCGATCCGGGAGGTCATACCCCAGTTTGGCCACCTGCTTGGTCATGGAAGCCAGAAAGTCGTCGCAAACCTGATATCCCAGCCCCCGGGAACCCGAGTGCAGCATGAGGGTGACCTGTCCCTCAAAGAGCCCGAAGACCTGGGCGACGTTTTGATCGTAAATCGTATCCACGACCCCGACTTCAACAAAATGATTGCCGGCGCCGAGGGTGCCGAGCTGCTTTTTGCCTCTTTCCAGGGCTCTATCGCTGACGACCTCCGGCTGGGCAAAGGCCAGACAGCCCCCATCCTCGGTGCGGTCAATGTCGGCGGGATCGCCGAAACCCTGGCGGACCGCCCAGCGGCTGCCCTCTTTAAGCACTTTTTTTTCTTCCGCTGTTGACAGCTTAACCGATCCGGTTGAACCGATTCCCGCGGGAATGTTTTGATACAGTGCGGTGACAAGGCTTTCAAGTTTCGGCCGGGCGTCTTTTTCTTCCAGAGACGTTGTCGCCAAACGGACGCCGCAGTTGATGTCATACCCCACCCCGCCGGGGGAAATAATCCCGGAATTCCAGTCAAAGGCCGCAACCCCCCCGATGGGAAACCCGTAGCCCCAGTGAATGTCCGGCATTGCCAGGGAAGCCGACTGGATCCCGGGCAGCGTGGCCACATTGGCCACCTGTTTAAGGGGTTCCTGCTGGTCGGCCCCACGCAGCATGGCTTCGGCGGCAAAAATCCTGCCCGGCACGCGCATATTTCCGGTTTTGGGGACTTCCCAGCGGTATTCGTCTATTTTTTTTAAGGTGATAGTCATCGTTCATCATTGGTTTCTCAACCAAACCACCAGTTGAGAGGATAAAGGGGTTAACGAGTCAATGCCTCACTCCGGGTGGCGCTTGAAAGCCAGGATGCATGGTAGATACTTTTATGAGCCTACTTGCGACCCAGCCCCCAAGCTTCATGGCCTTTTAGAACCTCTATCCCCTGGCCCCCGTACGCTGACACCCGGTATCTGATACTTTACCCCATTTCAGATCAGGGTGGCAACTTCTTTTCAAGAATATAAGAAACAGTTTTAACTTTCGCAACCAGGGGGCTTCTGATATCTTATGGTGCCATGAATTGTCGTTTTATATCCGGGGTGATTTTGGGAGCGGGCCTGCTTCTGTTTCAAGGCTGCTTTAACAGCGCTTTTTATTATCCCAACCAGGTTCAGATTGAAACACCGGCGCACTATCAGCTGAAGTTTGAAGAGGTGTTTTTCAACAGCAGAGACGGGACCAGACTCAATGGGTGGTTTGTGCCGGCGAAAGGTGAGGCGTTGGGGACCGTGGTCCATTTTCATGGAAACCACGGAAATCAGACCTATTCCTTCAAGCAGGTCCACTGGCTTCCGGCAAAAGGATTCAATGTGTTTACCTTTGATTACCGCGGGTATGGCCGGTCCGAGGGCAAGCCTTCAAAACGCGGGGTTTACGAGGATTCGGTCTCTGCGATCGCCTACATATTGAATAAACCGGGGATCGATCACGACAATGTATTTATTTTCGGCCAGAGTCTTGGCGGGGCCAATGCGATTGCGGCCGTGGCAAAAAACGAATTTCCACAAATTCGCGCCGTAGTCATTGAAGGGGCCTTTGATTCTTACCGGACCGAAGCCCGGGAAAGGATGGAAGCGACTACTCGGGAAAAGATCGGCAATGTTCCCTGCCTGTCGCTGCAGATATGGCCGGTTTCTTTTTTGGCCGTTACCGACGCCTACCGTCCGGGGGAATACATCCACCAGATTTCACCGATTCCGGTCCTGCTGATCCATTGCCTACAGGATGCAACTGTTTACTATCAGCACAGCGAGCGGATGTATGAAGCGGCAAAGGAGCCCAAACAGCTCTGGCTGATTAACGGGTGCCGCCATGTAGCGGTATTTACCGATGCGCAACCCGATTCAAGCCACCGGCAGAAGCTGGTGCGGTTTTTTATGGATCATCGTAAAGGAGGCGCATCGCCGGCAAACTGATCAGTCCGGAATCGTTCTTTCCCCTTTTCGAAAGCGGGGCTTGTGTGGTAATAACCCAAATCCTATTAATATTTTTTCAGACAGGTATGCAAACCGATGAGCAAAGCGCAAAATAGACGTTGTGAAGTTGTCCTCAAGGTTCCATTCCATGACCTGGACCCCCTCCAGATGGTTTGGCATGGCAATTATTTGAAATATTTTGATATTGCCCGGTCGGCGCTTTTTGTTCAGGGCGGGGTGGACCTCTTTGATTATTTTAAAACGACGCAGTATCTTTTTCCCCTCACCAAGACCTCGACAAAGTATATCGCGTCCTTGCGGTATCTGGATGAGTTTAAAGTTATCGCAACGGTTGTTGAGGCCCAGTATAAAATTGTCATGGATTTTGAAATCCGGCTGATTAAAAACAACCAGATTTGCGCCAGGGGCAGGAGTGAACAGGTTGCGGTGAGACATCCCGATATGGAAATCATGTTTGAAATACCCGGGGATATTCGTGCGGCCCTGGGGTTTTAGCCCGGTTATTTCATGAATATTTTTAAAAATATCATGACAATAATGGTTTAAACTTGAATTTGAAGTAACTGCAGGGGCGAAACTTTGCCCCTTAATTCGTAAAACAATATGCTTGAAAAATATTCACCCTTTGGGCGAATCGAAATCGCCTATTTGCTGCGTTATCAGGGGTTTGCGGTACCCGAGTACGGCTGCACCCCTGAATGCCCTGCAAATGAACGAATGCGGTTCGTGAAATATCCGGGTTAGCGCTATGATGTCTGATTTTAAAACCGCACATGTCGCCGGTTTCGAGTGTTTAACGGCCTGGTCGGATTTGCTCGACAAGATCAACGTGTTCCCGGTTGCCGACGGTGATACCGGGCGCAACCTGACAGTCAGTCTTGCCCCCCTCAGATCCCTGGACAGTGACCGCGAAAAAACGATTCATCAACTCATGCTGCAGGCCAGGGGAAACTCCGGAAACATTGCCGCCCGTTTTTTTAGCGGGTTTTTAGCGGCGGATTCCGGCGAAGGGCTCCTCCAGGCAGCCCGAGACGGAAGGGATCTGGCCTTCCAGGCGGTGTATAATCCCCTGCCCGGCACCATGCTGACGGTTTTTGACGCGCTGGTGGAATATTTAGAAGCAGATGATTTTATTCACAATTCCGAATATGCCGCCGATCTGACGGCCCGGCTTGAAAGGGCTGTAAAAAGCACGCCTGATCTCCTGCCCCGGCTCAAGGCCGCCGGCGTGGTTGATTCCGGCGCATTGGGGATGTTTATATTTTTCAGCGGTTTTTTCAGCAGCCTGACAGGTGCGACGGCTGCCGCTGATCCGGTTACAAAAACTTTCAAGGGGCAGCTGCGGGTCCAGCCCGCTTTCAGGGAAGACCCTGTGGCAGGGCACTGTGTGGATACGATTATCCGTCTGGAAGCGGCGGACCCGGAAAAGATCGAATCCTTCTCGGAATACGGTGAAAGCGTCGTGGTGATTCCCCACGGGGACTATGTAAAGGTTCACTTTCACACCCAAAATGCCCGGGCGGCGGAAGAACGGATTAAATCTTTCGGAAAAATTGTAAAGTGGACGGATGACAATCTCGCTGTTCAGGCGGCGGAATTTAAACAACAGCAGGTCCGGGGCTCCGTTCATATCATGACCGACGCGGCCGGTTCCCTGACCCGTGAGGATGCGCGCAGCCTGGGGTTTACCCTTCTGGACAGTTATATTACGGCCGGGGAGGAATCCCTGCCGGAAACCCGTTTTTCCGCGCCCCATCTCTATCAGTCCATGCGCCGGGGCGAAAAGGTGTCGACCTCCCAGGCATCTGTATTTGAACGGCACCAGCATTATCTGCGGGTCGTACAGCAGTATCAGCGGGTTTTATATCTGTCTGTGGGGTCCGTTTTTACGGGAAATTACGGCGTTGCCAAGGAATGGAAAAAGAAAAACGATCCGGAGAATCGTCTGACGGTCATTGATACGGGGGCGGCGTCCGGAAGACTGGGGACCATCGTTCTGGCAACCGCCCGGTTCGTTGCCAAAGGCAATGATTTTGAGTCGGTGGTTGATTTTGCCGAAAAAGCGGTGGATCAGTGCAAAGAGTACGTCTTTCTGGACAAGCTGAAATATCTGGCGGCCGGCGGCCGGCTTTCCAAGTCCGGTGCGTTTTTCGGCGACATGATCCGGGCCAAACCGATTATCAGCCCGCTGGCCGAAGGGGCCAAAAAGGTCGGTATGGTAAAGAACCCCAAAGAGCAGCTGGCGTTTGCGCTGGATCGCCTGGAAGAGAGCTTCACTAGTGAGTCCGCCCCGTTCATTATGCTGGAATATTCGGACAATTTCGAATGGGTCAATGAAACGGTTTGGAAAGGGATTGAAGCCCTGTACCCCCGGGCGGAAATCCGTTTGCAGCCGCTGTCCCTGACTTCCGGCGCCCATATGGGGCCGGGGACTTGGGGGGTGGCTTTTTTGCCGGAAGCAGGCTTTTGAAAAAAATGCGCCTGAGGCCGCTATGCTGCTTTGCGCAATTCGTGCCAATGCTCATCCCGCCGTTGGCGGCTGTGTTGCAATTAAAAAAATAGAGCTCCAAAATTTTGTCATTCCGGGCTTGACCCGGAATCCAGAACATTTTCAAGTCCATATGTTCCTGGATGCCGGATCGTGTCCGGCATGACGTAAAGAATACATCCAATTTATAACAATTGGGATTCAGTCTCGTTGGCGGGATTGCGCTTGTCAAATCGCTGTGTGCCTTGATGGGTGATGTGGTCTTGTTTTTAAAAATACAAATTACAAGCACCAAATTCCAAAAAGACTAATCTCTTCTGGGGTCGGATATTTACTTTTTCGATTTTGGAAAAAAATGAAATATGGATTCATCCGCAACCAGCAACAAGGGAAAATTCGCTGTTATCATACCGGTGTTCAATCATGGGCAGGCGGTGGCGGCGGTTGTCGAAAAAGCGTTGGGGTTGAACCTGCCGGTATTTGTCGTGGATGACGGCTCAACAGATTCCATTCAAGATAACTTGGCGTCCCTTAGCGGCATTCACCTTTTGCGCCATGATGAGAACCGGGGAAAGGGTGCGGCGTTGCTGACCGGGTTTGCCGAAGCGTCTAAAATAGCGGACTGGGCCATCACCATCGACGGGGACGGGCAACACCATCCCGAAGATGCCTTGAATCTGATAAACGCCATCCCGGCCGGTCAGCGGCCCATCATGGTGGGGATGCGCACGGGGATGGCGGCAAAAAATGTCCCCTGGACCAGCCAGTTCGGGCGAAAATTCTCGAATTTCTGGGTGTATGTTTCAGGCGGCCCCCGTATGCGGGATTCCCAGAGCGGGTTCCGGATTTATCCGTTGCCCGAGGCCATGAGTCTGGGGGTCGTTGCCCGGCGCTACCAGTTTGAAGTTGAAATCCTTGTCAGGGCCGGGTGGAACGGAATCCCTGTGGTGGAAGCCCCTGTTAGGGTCAATTATGCGGCCGCAGGGGAAAGAATATCCCACTTTCGGCCCTTTGTTGATTTCATGCGAAATTCAAGCACCTTTACCCGGCTGATTTTGCGAAGGGTGTTTTCATGGTTATATCCCAAGAAAATGGAGTGATGGAATGTTGGAATAATGGGGGGGAGAAAAAGACCGGCAACATTCCATTATTCCAAAGTTCCTGAATACGGAAACGGAAGTGCGGGGTGTATTTTCTTTCCCCCGATATTTTTTAGACACCAATCATGCGCATTCTCTTCTATAAAATTATAATCAACCTGTCCCGGACGCTGGGGTTGTGGGTTTTTGCTGTTTTTGCCTGGTTTGTCGCCACCGGCTATTATCTCTTTTTTCCCTTCAGGGTCAGAAACAGCGTCCGGTTTTATCGTGTATTGTTTCCGGACCGAAGCGGGCTGTATCACCGCTGGTGCGCCTGGCGGCAGTTTCATAATTTTACGGATGTGTTTTTCGACCGGTTCCTGCTAACGGAACGCGATGACATTACATCCACTTCCCAGGGGTTGGCGCACCTGGAAGACGCCTGCCGCAGAAAAGAAGGCGGCATCCTGCTCATGTCGCACATGGGGAACTGGGAGGTTGCCGCGCATATTTTAAAGCGCAAACAGGAGGACCTCCGGCTCATGCTGTATATGGGCGTCAAGTACAAAGAACAGCTGGAGGGGATTCAAAAGGAAAGTCTTTCCCAAAGCGGCATCACCATCATCGCTGTGGACGAGCAGGGCGGCTCTGCGCTGGACTTCATTGAGGGCATCAAGTTTATCGAATCGGGCGGAACGGTTTCCCTTACCGGGGATCTTGTCTGGAAACAGGACCAGCGTACCGTTCCGGTAAAATTTCTGGGGCATGACGTCCGCCTGCCTGAAGCGCCCTATTTGCTTGCGCTCCTTTCCGGCGCCCCCATCTTTATTTTTTTTGCCTTCCGGACCGGCAAGCGGCAATATCATTTCACGATGTCGGAACCCATCTACATCCGGGTATCCTCCCGGCGGGAAAGAACGGCGGCGATTCAACACGCTGCCCAGCAGTACGCAGATATCCTGGAGGAAACCCTGAGGCGACACCCGCTGCAGTGGTATCACTTTGAGCCTTTTTTAGATTTAAAGCTGCAATAGCCGTTCCGATTCCTGCTGCGATCCGGGGAATATGGGGATATTTATTTTGAATTAAGCTGTGGGATGATGTATTAACTGAATATTGCATGAAAATTTATGAGAAGTTGTTTTAACCAGGCAGTAAATCATTGTAAAGCTTCACGGGGATGACAATGGCACGAAGAGTCGTCGTAACAGGGGCGTCGGCGATAACGCCCATCGGGCATGGCCAAGCGGAAATCGTCAAGCATCTGCAGGCGGGTATTTCCGGCGTTAAAAAATTGCGCTCGGATGATCTCCTTACCGCTTATATCCACTCCGGTGTCTATGGGACGGTGGATTACCCGGTGGCGTACGATTTTACGCGCCATCATCGCAAAACCATGGGGCCGGTCTCTTTTTACGCCTGCCAGGTTGCCAAGGAGGTTTTGGCGGCCTGCGGCCTGGATGCCGACTTTATCACCTCCGGCCGCCTGGGGGTGGCCTTTGGCTCCACTCACGGCAGCCCCACCATCCAGCGGCAGATATACAGATGCTTCTTCGGTCAAACCGATGCCAAGTTTGCCTCCATCGGCGCGGTGGATTATTTAAAGTCAATGGTCCACACCACTGCCGTGAACATCACCAAGATGTTCGGCATCACCGGCCGGGTCATCTCCTCATCCACGGCCTGCACCACCAGCAGCCAATCCATCGGCTTTGGTTATGAAATGGTCAAATACGGCATGCAGGACGCCATGTTGTGCGGCGGGGCCGACGAATATGACACCACCACGGTTGCCGTGTTCGACAACCTGCTGGCCTGTTCAACCGCGTTCAATGACACCCCCCACCTGACGCCGCGGCCCTTCGACGCCCAGCGGGACGGCCTGGTGGTGGGCGAAGGCGCCGGCGCCGTGATGCTGGAGGAATATGAATTTGCCAGAAAACGGGGGGCGCCCATCCTGGGGGAAATCATCGGGTTTTCATGCAACAACAACGGCGGCGATCTGATTCTGCCCAATCTGGACGGCATTACCGAAACCATCCGGCTGGCGCTCAAGGATGCCGGCATCGGTCCGGGCGCCGTGGATTTTGTCAGTGCCCATGCCACCGGCACCAAGATGGGGGATGTGATCGAGGCCCAGGCCATCGCAAAGATATACGGCCATTCACCGGTGGTGGCCGGACTGAAGAGCTACATGGGGCACACCATGGCGTCCTGCGGCGCAATTGAAACAATCATCACCCTTTATATGATGGAAGCCGGGTTTGTCGCGCCGACGCTGAACCTGAAGAAGATCGACGAAAGGTGTGCCATGATCCAACATGCGGTGAGCCTTCTGGAAAAAGATATCCGCATCGCCGCTGTTCAGAATTTTGCCTTTGGCGGGGTGAATACCTGTCTGTTGATTAAAAAATTCGACCTGTAATCTTGGGTAAGATTTAATGAAAATTGTTTTAATGTCCATGCCGGACGTAGCGCCGGTAATCATGCACAAAGCCGCCTTTCATATGCCCAATTGCGGCATTTCCAGCGTCGGTGCGAACATCGATGAAGACCACCGGGTCTATATCATCGATCTTATCCGCAAGCGCAGCCGGCTGCGAAAGTATCTGACGAAAACCCTGCTGAAAATTCGACCGGAACTTGTGGGTCTGTCGGCCATGGCCTGGCAGTACGACACCTGTGTCAAACTGATCCGGTTGATAAAAAAGCTCCTGCCCGATGCGAAAATCGTTATCGGCGGGTACCACGCCACGTTGATGCACGAAGAGATCGCCGCATCTCCCGAAGCCGACCTGATCGACTTTATGATCCGGGGCGAAGGAGAAGACGCCTGCCGGCGGCTGGTCAATGCTCTGGCAGGAAAAGAGCGGATGGAAGACATTCCTTCGCTTTCCTATAAAAAAAACGGCCGGTTTGTGCACAACCCCATGGGCGAGCTGCTGGATTTGTCCGGGCTTAAAATCCCCATCCGGGACAGCCGCCGCTTAACCTCGGGGTACCATGTCATGCTTTCCAGGGTAGAGGTCATGGAAACCTCCCGGGGATGCACGCGCACCTGTTCGTTCTGCAGCATGAAGCATATGTACGGCCAGACCTTCCGGACGTATCCCATTGAACGGGTTCTGGCGGATATTGACGATATTTATTACAACCGCCGGACGCGCCTGATTTTTGTGGCGGACGACAACCTGGTGCTGGATCCCGAACGGGTCATCGCCATCTGTGATGCCATTATCGCCCGCAATTATAAGGGGCTGAACCTGATCGTCCAGGCCGATTGCGTTTCCATGTCCAGAAACGAAGAGATGGTGCGCAAAATGTCCCTGGCGGGCATTAAATCCATCTTCCTGGGGATTGAAAATGTGTCCAAGAAAAATCTGGTTGCAGCGCGCAAGGGCAACATCGTGGAGGCCTCGCGCAAAGCCGTGCACATGTGCCGCAAGTACGGCATCATGGTGGTGGCCGGATTGATTTTCGGCTTTCCGGATGATGACGAGGCGGATATTATTGAAAACTATAACTTTCTGAAGTCCCTTGATGCAGACTCGGCCTACTGCCAGATCCTGACCCCCTATCCCAAAACCGTCATGCGCGGGCAGCTCCTGGAGCAGGGGCTGGTGACAAATTCCCGTGATTACAAGTGGTATAACGGCATCTGGGCCAATGTGAAGACCCGGCACCTGGACGATAAGCAGTTGCAATACCTGGTCTGGCTCCACCGCCAGAAGATCATCGGATGGTGGGAGCCCTCCGAGCGGGCCAAGCGCCAGGGACGTCTGTGGGTGCCGATCTGGACATATGCGTTCCGTCCGCTGATGCGATTCTTTCTTGGCCGCAGGTTGAAAAAGCTCGGCTGGGAAGGCCGCTACCAGCTGGACATGGAACGCCAGGCCGGTGTGAATGTGTTCAAGGATCTGGAGGAATTTATAGGCGGGGAAGCTGGGAGGCTTTAGTGCCGGGAGGCTGGGACGCCGGGAAGCTCAACATGAAAGTTCCACACATTATAACATTCCGGCATTCCGGCAAAACGCGGTGCGTTTTCGAACCGTGATTTAAGAATAAACCCTGACTTGATATTAAGGCCCCGTCTTGTCTTATGTTTATCTTGATTTAACTTATATTATAAGTTATGGTTGGTCAGGTGAAAGCGATCAGGTGGAAGACAAAGGCACTGCGGCAACTGCGAAAAATAAAGGATGTCCGTGCCCGAGAAAGAATTTACGATAACGTGGGTAACCTAAAATCGTTCCCTGATTGCAAAGGTGTTAAAAAACTCAAAGGCAGAGATGAATATCGTCTCAGGGTAGACCGCTGGCGGGTTATCTTCACCGACTCACTTGAGATTATTGAAATTCAGGAGGTCAAAATAAGAGATGGGCACACTTACTGATGTACAAATCATAAAGCAAGACGGCAAGCCTGCATTTGCCATTATTCCTTATGAAGATTATCTGAGTCTACTCCCCAAAGACAGGGATGCATCTATTCCCCATGAGGTGGTGGGGCTGATAGTCAAAAAAGGAATGAATTTAGTAAAGGCGTGGCGGACACATCTTGGTTTTACCCAGAGGGAGGTCGCAAAGCGCGCCGGTATATCACAGGCAGCACTCTCCCAGATGGAAAAAAACAACAACGAATTGCGGACGGCGACACTGGAAAAACTGGCCGGAGCGATGGACATCTCCGTTGATCAATTACAGGATTGATCCTAAACCTATCAACCCCTCGATGACTTACTGAAGTTCTGGTAGGTTTTCCTTATAGATCCCCGGTTCCATTTCTTTCTGTGTATCAGCTTAACAGCTTATTTTCATACACTTGAACCCCTGAGTCCTTGACTCCTTGAACCCAGGGCCACTATGGTGGTCCTTATTTTTTTAATACCATCATTTTAAGGGTAATGTGCTTTCCATCCTGCCATGGCTGAAATTTGGCGATGGCGACCCCGTTGTCAATTATATTCCCATAAAGGGTTTGGTCTTCCCAAATCCCGCCGGTATCGCTGATCCAGTGCTGCTCGTCCTCGGGCAGCGGATCACCCTTTTTCTTGATGGGCGGGCCAAACTCAGCCTCAAAGATCTTGGTCCACAGTTTTATGTCCTCGCTGTAAAAGACGATATCAATTAATTTTTCCGTAAGGCTTCGTTTCTCGTGAATACGGAGAGACTCTAATTTTTTGGCAAATTTTTTGAGCTGCATAGGTTCCTTTAATGTAAATTGTGTTTCTCAAGTTCAGGTTCCAAGGTAATGAATAACCTTTCTTAAACTTCTCACAGAGGCCACGGAGACACGGAGTTTTTTTATCAGAATCCTTGAGAGGAGGATTCTGATAAATGTATTGTTCCACAGTTGCGAAAAGTCACATTAGCTTAAACCTGTTCCTTGCATATCTATCAGATCAAGCTCCCAAGGTCAAAACATCCTTGATTTTGAACCGGTTGTATTCTATAAATCCGTTATTCTTACCTAAACCTGTCTTGCCATATTTATTAGCGCTGAATTTTATACCCATATTGTCTTATTTGACGAGAATTGAAAATAATAATTGTTGTGACAATTGGACGTTCTTAAATAATTAAACAACTATTCATTCGCGCTGCCCACGCCGTCTGAATAAGGAGGCCTGTTCTTGACTCTTATAAGATTCTAACAAAAGCGAAAAGCCAAAACCAAACACATCAAGAGAATAAAATGATAACCAAATCGGATATTATCAAGGCAGCCCATGAGAATGGCTTCGAAGACGTCGGCTTTACAACGGCCGATCCGTTCCCGGAGCATAAGCAGTTGCTCCTGGACAGGCGTGAAGCGTATGAATGGGCTGAGGCTGTCGGTCTTGAGCTGTTAAACGGTACAGACCCCAAAACAATCCTGCCGAATGCAAAAACGATTATCGTCCTCATGGAGGTCTATTTCAGAAAGTCCTACCCGCGTTCCATGGAAGGGAACTTCGGGCGCTGCTACCTCGATGATGACCGGGTGACCCGGGATGGACTGAGCCGGCGGATCAAAGCGTTCCGATCATTTCTGCGGGATAACGGCATCGATTCGAAGGTGCCGTTCAATTTGCCGCACCGGGTGGCTGCGGCTCGTGCGGGGATGGGCACCTTTGGGAAAAACTGCCTGTTCTATTCCAACAAGGCGGCCCGGGGGGGATCCTGGACCCTTCCCATTGCCGTCGTTATCGACGAGGCGTTTGAACCCGGCGTGCCGACCATGGAAATAGGCTGTCCGGACTGGTGCCGAAACACCTGCATTGCGGCCTGTCCGACAAAGGCATTAACGGGAAACAGCCGGATAGATCCGCGCAAATGCATATCCTATCTCACCTATTTTGGCGAAGGCACAACCCCTTTGGAATTAAGGGAACCCATGGGCATGTTTGTATATGGTTGCGACAGGTGCCAGAATGTCTGCCCGCGAAACCAGCCCTGGCTCGCAATGGATCTTCCCATCAATGAAAAAGTTGCCGCAAAGGCGGACTACTTTGAGCTGTCACGCCTGCTGCACATGGACCGGGAATATTTTGAAGCTAAAATATGGCCCCACATGTTCTATATGTCCTATCAAGACATATGGCGCTGGAAGATGAACGTGGCGCGGGTGATGGGAAACAGCCGCGACGAAAAATATATTGCAGATCTCGTCCGTGCCTTCAAAGAGAATACGGATGAGCGTGTGCGCGCAATGGCGGTGTGGGCCATCGGCCGTATCGGCGGGCCGGAAGCGCTGACGGCTTTAAAAGAGCTTATTGATGAAACCAGCGAGCTTGTAAAAGAGGAGATACGGCGGGCTAAAGGTCAAATGAGGATATAAGCCTTGAAGTCGTTTCAAAACCCCGTCTGAGGCCTGATAGCCGCGTTGCAAACCTCTTCAAAATGCTCACAACCCCAACATGGTTGCTGCGCTTTTTCATCGGCTTGCGCCTTGCTCTCAGGCCTGATCCAAGGCTTTGAAATGACTTCTATCATGCAAAAAAATGGAATAGAGAGTAAAAACAAGCTTTACATTTTCATTGACTTTGCCGGCGTTATTCCCAAGTCAATATTCAAATTCATTTAACGGAAAAAATGAAAGAAGGCATATATGGCTTTTTGGAATTTAGACAGCCTCAAACTGGAAGCGTTCAGGCCGGGGATCATGAGCAAGGCGGAAATCGGGGAAAACCTGATCATGGTCTGCATGCAGATAGACCCCGAAAAGGAAGATACGGGACACGAACATCCCTTTGACCAGTGCGGCATGGTCATAGAAGGCCCGATTGAGATGTTCGTCGGTCAAGAGCGCCGATTGCTGAATGCCCATGCGTGCTATTTTATACCTAAAGGCGAGAGACATGGCTGGAAGACCTTCGATAAACCCGCAAAGGTTTTGGATATATCCCTGAAACAACCCTGAATGAAAAACAGGGTCGAAGAGCAGACCCGATCCCGACACAAAAGCCACTAAAATTTAACGACCTTGGTTGCACTGCTCATACCGGCCGTCATATCAAAAACAAGGACTAAAATAATGGTATTAAAAATCAGGAAGCCTACTGTCATTAAAGCTGCCGGCAACAAACCAAAGATAATAGAGGAATACATCGGGCGGGTAAATTCCCGGACAACAAACGTGAGTATCGCCCGCATGGTGAGTCCTGCAGGATGGGAAGAGCCGGGCCAGAAGCCGGAATTTGATGAATACACTGTTGTTTTAAAAGGAATGCTGCGCGTTAAAACGAAAATACAAGCATTGGACCTCCATGCGGGTGAAGCAGCCATTGTCGAAGCCAATGAGTGGGTCCAGTACAGCACGCCTGATGCTGATGGCGCTGAGTATATAGCCGTCTGTCTGCCCGCATTTTCACCTGACTCGGTCCATAGAGATGAGGCGTAAAAAAGGGAACCTTTGTGCGAGGCCCGGGCGACCCCGGCCCGACAACCCTAAATATCAGAGGTAAAAACCATGAAAATCAACCGCATCGAATTGTATTACGTCAAGATACCGTTGGAAGAAAAAAAACCGGGATTTTTCGCAGAACCCGCGTATTTTACGCCCAGCTGGATTCCGGGGTTTCGACAATCCGAAATGCGCTTTTATTTGCTTAAACTGGGCACGGATCAGGGCATTGAGGGATATGCGGCTATGCCCGGGATGGGACCCGAACGAAAGGGGTTAGGGTCGATCATGGGAAACTACCTGATGGGCATCAATCCGCTGGACATTCAACTGGTCAACCAGCGCATCCAGGAGTTTTCCTATATCGGCATGCGCAACGGCTGGATTGATGCGGCTTTCTGGGACATCATCGGAAAGGCCAGGGGCGAACCGTTGTGGAAAATTCTGGGGGGGACCGGCGGGTTTGTTTATCCGTACGTATCCACAGGTTCAACCCACAACCATGACCCGGCAAAGATCCGAGAAATCACTAAGCAGGCGATTGAAGGCGGGTATAGAGGCTTGAAGCTGCGCGTCAAGAGCCGAGAGCTTGCAGCTATGGTCGATTTTGTCGGAGCCGCCCGGGACGCTGCCGGCGAAAAGCTGGACCTGATGGTGGATGCCAACCAGGGATGGCCGGTGGATCTTTTTGACGAAACGCCGAAATGGGATTTGGGATTTGCGCTGAAATTCGCCCGGGGCATCGAGCAGTACAACGTAAAATGGCTGGAGGAGCCTCTGAACCGGGGCAATTTTGAAGCTTTGGCCGAGCTTCGAAAAAATACAAAAACACCCATTGCCGGGGGAGAGATAAACTCGACCTGGCGCGATTTTAAAGCCATGCTGGACATCGGCAGCCTGGATATCTATCAACCGGACGCTGTGATGGCCGGCGGCACCTACGCCGGCGGCATCTCCATCGTTTACTGGTTAATCCGTGAAATCCAAAGGCGCAACCAGGAGAATAAAAACGATTCTCAAAAGATCAAATATTGTCCGCATACCTGGACAACGGGATTGGGGTTTGCCGTGGCATTGCAGCTTGTGGGAATTTTGCCGTCCAATGAACGCAGCCTGCTTGAATACCCCCTGGAAGGCAACTGGAAACCGGAATACTGGGCCCGCTTTATCAAAGGAGGTTTTAAGCCTGATAAGGAAGGGCGTATAAAAATCCCGGACGCCCCGGGATTGGGCATAGAAATCGATTGGGATGTCATACGACGTTTTGGCAAGCGCATCTTTCGCGGGACGGCCGCATCCATAGCTTATCATACGTTGCTGGACCGCGGCTTAAAGCAGACGATGTATCTGAAGAAGAAAAAACAGGAACAGCATGAACGGACCGCAAAAGCGCAATTTGCCATACCGGAACCGCCATTTTAATCATTTTTTTGGAAGAACTTTATTTTATTGCTTGGGGTAAGCATATCGGGTTAAATACTGCAGATGTGAAAATCATAATTTGTGGCCCCCCGGTGAACAGGGAAGTGGACGGAATTTCCAACAGCATATGGGAGGTGGAATTGACTTTTAAGGCGTTTACGCAAATAAAAAGGGTTTTAAGCCGGGAGCTGCCCCGGGTTATCTTGTCGGTTTTGATATATCTTCTTGTTTTCTGCCCAATGGCTGCTGCGGATGAAACCTCAGGAGAAGCATTTTATAAACACCTGTCCGCCATTGCCAAGAGTGGAAATAGCAACCTTATCGAGAAATTGAACACGGATCCCAGAACGCTTGACTGGAACAATGCCCCGACGGTTGAGTTTAAGGGGCATTTAAGATTTTTAGCTTCCGTAAAAAAAGGAAGCGCCGACCAGACCCTCCTTTTTTTGTCAGAAGCACCCAAGGCAGAATTATCATCCTCACCATACCGGATCGGAAGGATCCTGTTTACCGAAATTTGAAAAAACACATAGAGAGCAAACTGGATTTCAACATAAAGGTGCTCAATTTAAAAATCGGGGACAAAAATTATCAGTTTGCACAGTTTATAACGCCTCCGGTACAATCGGTATTTGACAAGGTGTTTAAGCTGATGATTATTCTGATGCTTTTTCTCGTTATGGTCGGCATGGGGCTTACGTTAACCGGCAAGGATTTTACCGTGCTGATCTCAAAGCCCAGGGGGATTATTATCGGAGAAATCCTTCAGTTTGGGGTCATGCCCCTGATTGCTGCTGCCCTGGGTTATTTAATGGGTTTTCACGAAAACTACCCCTATATTTATGTGGGCATGATATTAATAACGGCCTCACCCGGCGGGGTTACCTCAAATTTAATGACCCACTATGCAAAGGGGGATGTGGCCCTTTCGGTTTCCCTGACATCCCTGTCCACGGTGCTTTCCATATTTTTTGTCCCTCTGCTTTTAAATGTATACTGCCGAAATATCCCTGATGTAAAAGTGCCGACAAACACCATTGCGCTGACCATTATCGTACTGGTAATCATCCCCCTTGGCATCGGCATGCTGTTTAGAAAGCTTAACGAAGCCCTGGCAAAAAAACTTATACCCGTGTTCAGCCTGCTGGGAATTATCGCTTTATTGTTCCTGATTGTTGCGGGTGTCTTAAGCAATCTTGAAGGGTTTGCAGATACGGAGCGTCATGGCGTCCGGTTTTACACCATGGTATTTTTGCTGACGTTTTCAGGGATGGTTGTAGGCGGAATAGTGCCTGCTGCGTTCAAGGTCATCAATTTTCAGACAAGGGCCATCTCCCTTGAAACCGGGTTGAGAAATGCCTCTCTTGCCATGACAATTGCCCTGCTGATACAGGATTCCATGGGAGATTTCCACTCCTCAATGTTCTGGGTGTCCGGAATGTTTGGATTATCAATGTATATAGCCGGTCTGATTGCAATTAAGATTTATCCGAAAATTTTTCCCATTGACCAGGCAGGTTGACAATCATCCCTGTGGTGGCGGGGTGCATAAAAAAAGAGGGCCTAACGGTCATTCAGTGCCGTTCGGATTATTTCGGCAATTTCACTCATGACGATCGGCTTCATGAGAAATTTCTCGACGCCCATGGCTTGGGCGTTTTCGGCATTAATGGTTTCACTGTAACCCGAACAAAGTATGACGGGAATGTCCGGACGGATTTTCAGCAATTCCCGGGTCAGTTCAACTCCCGTAATATCGGGCATGGTCTGGTCGGTGATGACGATGTCGAATCCGTTCGGATTGGCGCGAAAGGCTTCCAGCGCCACCCGGCTGCTCATCTTTGCATCGACTTTATATCCCAGGCGCCCCAACATGGTTGCAGTGGTATCGACAATTGCTTTTTCGTCATCCACGAAAAGTATCCGTTCGGTCCCCCCGGGAATCGGTTCGGTTTTTTTGACCTCCGGTTCGGGCGCCGCTTCGATAATCGGGAAAAAAACGTGGAAAGTGGTTCCTTCTTGAAGCCGGGAATCCACCGTCACCGCACCGCCATGGTTTTTTACAATCCCATGGACGACTGCAAGCCCCATCCCAGAGCCTTCCCCCACCGCTTTGGTTGTAAAATAGGGATCAAAAATGCGGTCCCTGTCCCAGGAGGGGATTCCATGGCCCGTGTCGCTGACCGATAATCGGACATATCTTCCCGGAGTCAGCATATGCGGATCCGGATCGGTCTGTTCTTCCAGGTCGACCCGCAATACGCCCCCTTTGGCTTTCATGGCATAAGCTGCATTGGTGCAGAGGTTTATAAGAATTTGATTGATCTGGGTCGGATCTGCCAGAATAACGGCCTTATCGCAGTTCAGGTTTAGGCGGATGTCAATTGTCGACGGGATTGAGGCCCGTATCAATTTAATAGCGTCTTCGATAATGGGCGTTATTTGAACCGGCTTCATTTCATATTCGGTGCGCCGGCTGAACGCGAGTATCTGCCGGACCACGTCTCTGGCCCGCAGGCAGGCTTTGATTATTTCAGCCATATTCTGATGCGCCGGGCCCCATTGCGGAATATCCTCCATGGCCAATTCCGTATTGCCCACGATGATGCCCAGGATGTTGTTAAAGTCATGGGCGACGCCGCCGGCCAGGGTTGCAACCGCTTCCATTTTCTGGGCCTGTTGCAGCTGGGATTGAAGCAGCTTTGATTCGGTCAAATCCGACAGCACGCCGCGTATGCCCACAACCCGGCTTGCTTTATAGGCCGGACGATGGGAGCTGCGAAACCAGCGGACTTCGCCGGCCTTGCTTAAAAGCCGAAACTCGATGGGCATGATTTGCTCGGCAAGAACTTTTTGAAAGCGCTGTTGTACAAGGGGTAAGTCCTCCCGGTAGAGGAAATCCGTAAAAGACCTGCCGATGAACTCTTGCGGGTGATAGCCTAAAAGGGGTTCTATGGCCGGGCTGACATAACGGATCTTCCCGACGGCGTCAATTTCGTAAATGACATCGTTTATGTTCTCAACCAGATCACGGTATTTCTCCTGGTTTTCCAGCAGGGACTTCTGGGCCAGCTTCCGTTCGGCGATCTCACTGAGCAGTTTCCGATTGACTTCAGCCAGTTTTTCGGTTCTTTGCTCGATGGTGATTTTATCCCGCTTCATTTCCTCAATGGTTTCCAGCAGAACGGACTTTGAGGTGTAAAGGCGGGAAAAAGCCTCGCTAAAGCTGTTTCTGAAAAGCCACTTTAAATGATATTCACAGTAGGAAGCGCCGCTGAAGTGGCAGCAGTTTTCAGTTACCGTCATCGGTCTTCCGCCCCAAACCAAAGGAAGAGCGGTATAGGCGCCCTGGTTGTAGCGACAGATGTCTTTGGATACGTCCATTCCTGCGGCCCAGTGCAGGCGAATAACCGCCTCGTTTTTTTTAAGCTCGACCAGTTCTATCTTTTTGCTGCGATTCAATTGATCATTGATCTTCTGGACATGCTCGAGGGCTTTTTTGATCGACCAGAAAGACTTGAGTATAATCCGCTGGACATACCCCAAAGAGATGTTTTCCGCGGAATATCTGGCGATTTTATAAGCGGCGTCTTCGTCATTCAGAACGGCTGCCGCTCTTCGATATAATTTTGAAATGACGCCGCAGGAAATCCAGTTGTCGGGGTCTCTTAAAAAACCTTCAGGGTCTTCGATGCTGTCAATTTCAGGGTCAAGTCCCCGGCAAACGGCGGATCCGTCCACCTGTTGGTGTTTTAAATAATCCAGAATGGCTCTGGAATTTATGCAACTGGTCTCTTTTTCCATACTAAAAAATCATCTCATTCATTTTTATTCAAATTTATTCAAACTTCAAGGTCTGTTTATATCACAGGTGGGGCGGGACATCAATCAATGGTGTCGGTTTGTCGCGTTTAGATTTTATTATGAAGCAGTCCTTGACAAATTAAGCCATACTGTCATATCCTTGCAACAATAGAGATACGAAATCAGCCTGTGAATTGCAGGAAACAGGTGTGGATTGCACGGAATCCGCGCCTGTAATTATTTATAGCGTTTAACCATGGCTTCACCCTGAAATGTCTTGCAGATGGAAACCGCCAACGCGTGTAAAACTCAGGTATAAATATCTATGAAAGCAACACCGCCATTAAAATTAGCCTGGTTCGTGTGGGGGCTGGGCGCTCTTTTTTATATGATGGGATTTTTTCAGCGCGTGGCGCCTGCCGTCATGACCGAGGAACTGATGCGGGATTTTAATATCAGCGCCGCCGCGCTGGGCAATCTGTCCGGATTTTATTTCTATAGCTACGTGATGATGCAGATCCCCACCGGGATTTTAGCCGATACCTGGGGGCCGCGCCGGCTCCTTACCCTCGGATCTTTGGTCGCCGGTATCGGCATTCTTCTGTTTGCTCTGGCGCCCCATATTATCTGGGCCAACATCGGCCGATTCCTGGTGGGCGGATCTGTCGCGGTGGCTTTTGTAGGCTGCTTGAAGGTCTCGATGAACTGGTTTCCGCCGCGTCTTTTTGCAATGGTTTCGGGAACGACCCTGCTGGCCGGACTGTTGGGGGCCATTCTGGCGGGAACGCCGCTGCGGCTGCTGATGAACTTTTTCAACTGGCGAACCATTCTGCTCGTGTCGGCCCTGGGGACCGTTATGATCGGCATCGCCATCTGGGTTTTTGCCAGAGATTTTCCCAGCGAGAAAGGATATGCGGATACCGGAGACACCTCTCCGGCGCCAAACAAAAAATCCCGCGCTCAGCTGATCGGGGGAATATTTGAGGTGTTCAAATATAAAAACATCATTCCCCTCTTTTTCGTTCCCGGCGGCATCATCGGCTGCCTGCTGACATTTTGCGGCCTGTGGGGGGTTCCTTTCCTCAAGGCGCATTACAACCTGCCGACTCATCAGGCTGCGGCGCTGACATCTGCCGCGCTGGTCGCCTGGGGTATCGGCGGTCCCTTTTTCGGCTGGCTGTCCGACCGTGTTGGAAAACGCAAATCCATATTTATAGCCGGATATACGGCTGCGCTGTTCGGGTGCGGCGTGGTATTTTTCATTCCCGACCTTCCCCTGCCGGTTCTCATCGCCGCCTTGATTTTAATGGGCTTCAGCTCCGGGTGTGTTATTCTCACGTTTGCCATTGCCAAAGAATCGGTCCCCGGTTCACTTGCGGGAACCATATCCGGAATCATGAATATGGCATTTATGATCGGGCCGACACTGATGCAGCCGGCCGTGGGATGGGTGCTGGACCAAAAATGGCAGGGCGCCATGGTTAACGGCGTCCCGATTTACAGCCTGAGTACCTATCAGACAGGTTTTGCGTTGATGACTCTCTGGGCCGCGCTGTCGCTATGCAGCCTCTTTTTTACCCGCGAAACCCACTGCAAACAGACGGTATAGGGCCTGGGATTTATGACAGGTCCCGGCCGAAGGCGCGCGACGCCAGGGCCCGGTCCCGGGGCCTGAAGGTATTGTCCGCCATTTCCTTTCGAACCACCCGCTGAAAGAGATTGAACATCTTTATTTCCTGGGGCTCATCCCCATAGAAAGTATCCCAGGCATACTGCAGCAGCTCCTGCAGCCTGTCAGCCGACATCTTTTTGGGATGATACACCACCTTGTCGGCCGAATATTCATCCCAGTCAAAGGAAAAGATCCGATTCTGCTGTTTCAGCTCATCATAGGCCTTGGTATGGGGAAAGGGGGTCAAGACGGTGAACTCGGCCAGGTCCAGGTTGATTTCCAGCAGAAAATCGACGAGGCGCTTGATATCATCTTCGGTATGACTGTCCAATCCCAGCAGAACGGTGGCCTCTACCCCGATGTCATGGTCATGGTAGCGCTGGATTCTCTCGCGGATGTAATCGGAAGTGTCGAACACGGCCTGGTAAACATACCAGGCGCCGGCCCGGGCGGCCAGATCCAGGACTTCGGGCTTGTCCTCGATGGGATGGCTGCACCACTTTTTCTTTAAGGGGATCATTTCCCGGAACAGCTCCAGTTCCCAGCGGGTATCCTGGGCCAGGGAGTTGTCCACCAGAAAGAGGCGGTTGTTCGGGATGTTTTCCATTTCTGATATGACCGTGTCAATGGGGCGCGGCCGGAACTTTTTGCCGCCCAGGTAGGCCACTGCGCAGGGATAGCAGTGAAAGCGGCACCCGCGCGAGGCGTGAACCAGATCGACCATTTGGATGCCCTTGTAATTGTAGAGGTCTCTTTTCAGAATATCGCGCCGGGCGGCGCCGATGATCTCGATGGGGGCCTGGTCCGCCAGATAGTCGTACAGCGGTTGCAGCCGCCCCTTTTTAAAATCCTCAAAAACCTTTTCCATGCGGCCTTCGGCTTCACCGAGAAAAACCGAGTCGGCATGGGTCATGGTTTCTTCGGCATGCAGCATGGTCGCAATTCCGCCGAAAATGACCTTGACGCCCCTGGCGCGGTAAATATCCGCGATCTGCCAGCCCCGCTTAACCTGAAGGGTGAGCATCATGGAAATGCCGACAAAATCGATTGGATCGTCAAAATCGATCTGCTCGAGATTTTCATCAATAAATTCAATTTCGACGTCATCCGGCACCGTGGCGGCAAACACCACCGGTCCGTGCGGCGGCAGGTGAAACTCGGTCTGCCGGGAGAGCTTCGGCCATTTGGGGTATATGAGTTTGAACTTCATTTGTGCTCCTCTAAGGAAACCGCTTCAATCAGGTCCATGTCAAGGGTATAACCGGCATATCCAAAAGTGGTAAGCGTCAGCCGGCTGGGGGCATGAAAACCGTTGAATCGGAAGTTGTCGTTGAAAAAAATATCCACCGTGCGCTTTTTCCTGAACCAGCGGCTATATTGCCGGAGCTCCCAGTGATCGTCGGTATTTCTGACGATATCCACCACCAGCCGGTCGGATTGACGATACCGGCAAAGGGTCGATCCGTTTTGCAGCCTTCCGGTTTCAACCAAAGCGCCTTCGGGCATGAAAAAAATCAGCCGGAGGTCATTGATCAGCCCCTGGGCGAAGTGGTCGGAATCAAACGGCGACACAGCCCGCACAATCCGGATGTCCCGGTCATATTCAGCTTCGAAAACGACCAGGCCTTCAATGGTCATCAGGATCGAGCGGATGCTGCCGCTCCCGGCAGAAACGATGCTGATGCCCATGAGCATGTTTTGCTGTCCTCCCGGCAAGGTGGCTACGATGGCGTGCTGGAGCTGCCAGCGTCCCTGGAAAAACAGCCGGCGGCATTCCCGGGGGCCGTCCGGGAGCATCCCGCTGACCGGGTCAACTTTAGGGAGCGTGCCGCAGGCAGCGATAAGGAACAGGATGCCCAGTAAAAAACAAAACCGCTTCATTGAACGTCCTCAAACAGCCTGGGGTCCAGCGGGCGGTTGAGTTCGACATTTGAAAACTTGAGCCGGGTATAGGAATTTTCATTTTCATAAATCATGACCGACTCCATGATGCCGGGGCGCTCGGACAACACCAGCTCAATTCGCTGGATCATTTCGGCAATGCCTTTATAGATGGGGGTGAGGACAATCCGGCGGCCGGGCGCCAGGCTGGCGGTGAACACCGGGTTTTCATCAAAGCGCCCCTTGAGCCAGCGCGAAATCTCCTCGATCACGAACTGCATGGCCGGGGCGTTGGCAGCGGCATCGGCGATGATCTTTCCGTCCCTGCGGATGAATTTTTTGGTTTTGCCGGCGTGGGCTATCAGAATGCTCTGAATCGGGCGCTGATATTCCCAGCGCAGCGAATCCGGGGTTTGATAAAAAAGAAGGCCCTCGGATATCAGCGGCCGGATTAGAACTTTCATGTGCTTTTCCTGGACGAATGTCGCGCTGACAGAGGAAATGGTGCCGGTGGCAGCCTTTAAACCGTCCCAGGTATCGGCCCAGCCGAAACACAGCCGGGCCGATAAGAGCACCATCGCGGCGGCGACGGCCTGATAGCGTCTGACTTTGTTCATAATGATACACTCTGCAACGAGATCTCGGCGATAACGGCGTCATCCATTTTCACGACGCCTGTAATTTCCTTGAAATTTTCAATCAGCAAACGGGTTGTCGACCGGGTGATGATCCGGCTGTGCAAAGGGATTTCATCAATGAAAAAATTTGCGGATTTAATCCCGACAATTAAGCCTCTGTTGCCGGAGGCCCCTTTCTTTTGGTTTAATCCCCCCAGAGCTGCGGCGGTTTGGGCCACTAGCTCGATCAGCACAATCGGGTTTGCCGCGCCGCCTGTCAGCAACGGCCATTGCGGGCTGATGGTTGCCGCAGACACGGCTGAGTCTTTATCCACATCAAAAATCTCATCGATCAGCCGCAGGGGGCGGCGGTGGGGAATGAGATTGTCGATATCCACATCGATTAAATTCATAGTAGGGAATGATGATATTTTTACAACTTTCTGTCAACTATTATTGCCGGACATGTCGCAGCTGCCCCCACGGATATGATCTTGACACTTTCGATGCGGTTTTGTTATCCTGACGCGAAAAAAATTTCTTTTTGTTATAGATACTTAGTACCCTATTTTATAAATACCTTAACATTCTAAAATCCCTCCCGGCCTCCCTTTACAAAAGGAAGGGGCATAAATTCCCCCTTTATCAAAGGGGGCAAGGGGGATTTTTCAAGATGGTGTCATAAAATATAGATTGCAGAATACGTGAGTGAATTTAATAAAACGCGAGGCCTTTGAAACATACCGAGAAACAAGTACGTATGGAAAAAGAAAGAGTCGTCATCACCGGGCTGGGAACCATAAATGCCATTGCCGGGAATGCGCCTGAATTCAGCGCTGCGCTGGGACAAGGGGTATGCGGCATCGGGCCGGTAACGGTTTTTAGTACCACCGACTTCAGAACCCGGACCGGGGGCGAGGTCAAGAACTTTGTTCCCGGGAAGATGCTTCCGCGCCAATTCTCAATAAAGCGGATGTCGCGCTCGGACCTCATGGCCATGGCCGCAGCGCTGGAGGCCTTAAGGGATGCGGGGCTTTTTCCTTTCCCAGAGGAGCTGCAGGCGGACGCCGGCGTTGTTATCGGCGGCGGGGCCGGGGGCATGCTGGAGGGTGAGGCGGCCTATCGCCAATATCTAAAGGGCGGCGGCAATGGCGTCCGGTATTCGCAATTTTCCTCTTTTTGCTGCGCCTCTTCCGCGGATCACATCGCATCAAACTTCGGGTTGATGGGACCTAAAACCACATTCATGACGGCGTGTTCATCCGGTGCAACCGCCATCGGTTATGCCGGGGATCTGATCCGGGAGGGGATAGCCCCCCTCGTTGTTTCCGGCGGCGCCGAACCCCTTTCCCGGGTGACGTATGCCGCTTTTAACGCGCTCCAGGCGGTCGATACGGCATATTGCAAGCCCTTCGACAAAAACCGGCAGGGGCTTTCCCTGGGCGAAGGTGCCGGCATCATGATCCTGGAGGCATTGAGCCACGCGCAAAAGCGCGGGGCAAGAATCTACGGGGAGTTGCTGGGATACGGGGTAAGCTGCGACAGCTACCACATGACCGCGCCGGACCCCCAGGCTTCCGGGGCCGTGCGCTGCATTACGGCCGCTTTGCAGGACAGCAACGTTTCTCCCGACCGGGTGGACGCCATCAACGCCCATGGCACGGCCACACCGGCCAATGATCTCATGGAAACCAGGGGGATCAAGGCGGTATTCGGCAAACGGGCGTATAACATCCCGGTGAGTGCCACCAAATCGATGACGGGCCACACCCTGGGAGCGGCCGGCGCCATCGAAGGGGTTGCCTCGGTTCTGGGGATCTTTGGGCGGTTTGTGCCGCCGACGATTCACCTGACCGAACGCGACCCGGAGTGTGATCTCGATTATGTGGCCGAAGGCTCCCGGGAAGCGGAGGCGGATATCGTTCTTTCCAATTCTTTTGCCTTCGGCGGGAACAACACCGCCATCGTTCTGGGAAGATACACCCCCAAGGGGATTGTCCATGAGTAGCCCCGTGGTCATATCCGGCATCGGCATGGTGACCCCCCTGGGCGCCGGAAAGGAGATTTTCGCGCGCAAGCTCTTTAAAGGCGACTGCGGCATTTCCCCGATTGCGGCTTTTGATACGTCCCCTTTTGCGTCCAAACTGGGGGCGGCCGTAAATGATTTTACCCCCAGAGATTTCATCTCCACAAAAAACCTCCGCAAGATGGACCGGATTTCCGCTATGGCGGCCGCATCCGCCAGGATGGCCCTGGATGATGCCGGGGTCGGCATAGATGCCGCCAATCGGGATCGGACGGGGATCGTCCTGGGCACCGCCTTCGGCAGCACTGAGGTCGCGGTCCAGTTTGCCGGGGTTCTATTTACCCAAGGCCCGGGGATGGCTAGTCCCCTTCTGGTGCCGAATACCGTGATGAACGCGCCGGCCGGACATACTTCCATCGAGCTTGGGTTCAGGGGGATCAATTCCACCGTGAATCACCGTGAGGCTTCGGCCGAGACCGCCATCGCCTATGCGGCAACCGAAATCAGAAGGGGGCGTGCCGATGTCATGCTGGCGGGCGGAACGGATATTATGTCAGAATTCTTCTTCAGAATCCTGACGAATTTCAAGGCCCTTTCCCCGGTAAACGGCGGGCCCGAGGGGGCGCGTCCCTTTGACACCTTGCGAAACGGACCGGTGGTCGGCGAAGGTGCCGGGGTGGTATGCCTTGAGGCCCGGACCCGGGCCGAAGCCCGGGGGGCCGAGCCTTATTGTGAAATCGCCGGATGGGGCCTGAGCTCGGCGCCGGCCCCGCCCACCGACTGGCCGTCAGACCCCCGGGGACCGGTGCTGGCGATGACACGGGCGCTTGAATCCGCCGGCATCGCCCCCGGCGATATCGATTACGTCTCAGCCGCTGCCAACGGCGGCATTCGGCTGGACGCCCTTGAGGCCGAGGCGCTTTCCATCGTATTCGGCAGCACGGCCGGCAAACCGGTTATCGGCTCCATTAAAGGGGCTGTCGGCGAAAGTTTCTCATCAGGGGGGATAAGGACCGCGGCCATGGCTTTATCGATAAAAGCGGGGTGCATTCCGCCCACCGTCGGCCTTAAAGATCCCTTGAGTCCGCTGGGGTTTGTCAGGGATAAAAAAAAGGATATTCCCATAAAGTTCGGCCTGGTCAACGGGTTTTCGTCCGGCGGGACGTTTGTCACGCTAGTGCTGAAGAAAATTATATAACCGGGCTGTCAGGAATGAGGCGGACCAATGCCCCGGATCATATTAAAAAGAAAAAGCCCGGAGGAAGTCGGCTATCGCTCAACTTCCAATAACTGCAATCCATAGGTTCTGCTTTTGACCCTTTTGATTGCCTAATAAGAGTCAAGAGCAGGCTTGACCCCTTTTACTTTTAGTTTTGGAACCTACGTTATATATTGAGAAGAGGAGAGAATATACTCCCGAGAGAGTAGTAAAAACAAAATTT